>DATABT010000978.1:0-4751 GCA_036259455.1 Longimicrobium sp.
CCCTTGTCCCCAGCGCGGCTCAATCCGCCGCGGCCGGCTCCGCGCCATCCATGCGCATCCGCCGGATCGCTCGCGCCAGCAGCACCAGCGCGGCGAAGATGGCGGCCGCCATCAGCGTCTGGATCAACAGGTTGACGAGCGAGTGGGGGCGCAGCACGTTCAGCGCCGTATCCACGATCCCGTCGCCTTCCACCGGCACCTTGGGGAACAGCTTGCCGAGCGAGTACGGCTTCGCGCCGGTGAAGGGCCAGCCCAGCATCAGGTTCGTGGGCCCGCTCTCGTCCAGCAGGTCCGCCAGCAGGTGCGACGCGTATCCCACCCCCGCGATGGCGGCCCATCGACCACCGCCCAGCGCGTAGGCCAGCAGCGCCACCACGGCCACCGCCGTAAGGCTGTGCGTGAAGGTGCCGTGCAGGCTGCCGCCGCGCCCCAGCAGGATGCCGAGGATGATGTCGCCGTCCGGCGCCGCGGCCAGCACCGCGCCCACCGCCCACGCAAAGCGGCGGGGCGGCGGATCGTCCATTCCGGCGCGCGCCATTTCCGCGAAGCCGGCGCCAATCAGCATGTGGGCGGGGGGAAATGCCATTCTGTCTGGTTAACGCGAACGGATCGAAAAGACAAGAGTGCCACCGGTACGTGCCCGTTCGATGGCACCAGACGTTCCGCGATTCGCAGGACGCCGAACCCCTCCCCCGGCAGCCGGGAGAGGGGTCCGCGCTTTCGCCTCGCGAGCCACGGCAACGCCTACTGGCAGCGGCAGCTGTAGTCCTCGGTGCAAAAGCAGTGGTACGGCGGACAGGTGGTGTTGGTGCAGTTGTTGAAGCGCGTGGCGATCTGGTTGCCTTCCACCGTACCGCGCTCCTCAGAGCGCTGCGCCGTCTCGAACGATTCCACCCGCAGCGTGTCGAGCTTGAGCTGGACCTTCTTCATGGCCGCCTCCCTGAAATGGGCGTGAAGTGGAACGTGAAGCATACGCGGCAGTCGCGGCGCAGGTCAATCCCGGGCCGTTCGCCTGCCGCATCCCCGGAAGACCGGACCGTCGTCCAGACGCATGAGGAGCGGAACCGGCGCGCCGGGCCGATGGCCGTCCCTACCGGTCTTCACGATTGAGACGGCGGCCGGCGCGCGGAAGTTGGAAACCGCCCCCCTTCACCTTCACCCGCGCACCCCTTGCGTGGGCACCGGTCCTGCGAACAGATTGGGCGGCTTTTTCCGAGGCTGCATCCCCGGGATCCCGAACACGTGGAATGAGCAGGACTTCCAGTCGTACCGCCGCCGGGCCCCACACGCCCAGCGTGACCCCCGTCTTTCCCCTCATCCTGCTGGAAACCATGCGCGACATGGACAAACCGGACGAGGTGCTGGAGGGGGAGAACCTGGCCGCCAGCATGCCCCGGCGGCTGGGGCTGAGCGACGTGGTGTATCTGCAGATCCACAAGTTCCGCGAGGAGACCAAGAAGAAGCGGCTGCAGACCCCCGCGGTAGTGGAGGACCTGATCAAGCTGGTCATCCGCCGCCCCGACGCGGACGAGATCTTCGAGGAGGCCGGCCGGCGCGTCGCGCGCCACGCGTGGGGCGAGAAGTCGGGCGCGTCGCGCCGCTGGGTGCGGCTGCTCCCAAGTGGCATGCGCTTTCGCGCCGCCGCGCGCGGCACCCGCAAGGTGATGAGCGAGATGGCGGGGAGCGCCGAACTGGACGTGCAGGCGCGGCCGCTGCTGGTGCGCCTGCGCGGTTCGCTGACGAGCAGCGCCGACCCGGGCGGGGCGGCGTGCGCGTTCTACACCGGTGTGATCTCGGAGATGATGACGCAGTACACCGGGCGGCCGCACACCGCGCAGCATCCCCGCTGCCATGCCCGCCACGCCGACGTCTGCGAGTGGACGGCGCTGGTCGCCAGCTGACGTCTGCGTCACTGCTGGGCACCGTCTGCCGAACTCCAGGAGAATCTGATTTCCTGAGGAAGGCGCCGCGCAAAAGGCAGTGCCGGCGATGGAGCCCGGGCGCCGACCGAAGGATCTCGCCGGCAAAATCGAGGGGCCGGCTCCAGAGCATGGGGCCGGCCCCTCGGTGGCGCATGGGAGATTCCTCGGTCGGCGCCAGAGTCCTTCCTCCCTGAAGTGGGAAAGAAACTCCGGGCCAGCCCGGAGCGAAAAACCGGGTCACCAGCGCGGGTGAGTAGATTTCTCAGTCGGCGCCAGGGGGTTCCTGCACCGGCAGCGGTCGGGCGGGCGCCTCCTTCGAGATGACAGGTCGCAGCGCGATCGAATCTCATCCGACAGGGTGCGCGTAGCGCCCGATGACTCACCCTGTCGATGCACGATACTCGCGCGAGGGACTGGGACTTCGCTTCGCGGAAAAGGTCCTGCGTTTCTGCCCTGTGCGTCCCGATCGTTACTCCTCGTCCGGCGGGTCGCAGACGTCGTCCAGGTCGTCCACGCCCGCTTCGCGGAACAGCTTGCGCCGCACCCGCCGGTCGTAGAGGGACCACTTCAGGTTCTGCCCCACGGGATCGTCCTCGTCCCCCTTCAGGAACCCCAGCTCGATCTCGAACCCGCCCGCACGGCTGCGCCCGCCGCCGTACGGCCGGCCGCGCAGGTCGTCGCCCAGTGCGTCGCGGAGGAACTGGTCCACCTGCATCGTGCTGCTGAGCGTGCGCAGGCTTCCCGTCACCACCTCGCGCCCGTCCTCCTCGCCCAGCAGGCCGTAGACGATGGAGGTGTGGACGTTCTCCTCCGTCAGCAGAAAGTCCGCGGCGACGGGGATGGCGTCGCGGTCCGCCCAGCGCACGTATCCCACCCCGGCGATGGAAAAGCCGTTGCGCACCGTGCGGCTGTGCAGCGCGCGCTCGATCACCCGCAACGTGCCGCGCGACTTCTGCACGCACAGCACCTTTTCCAGCAGGTCCGCGTCGATGAAGCGGCTCAGGAACGCCGCCGCGCGGTACTCCGGCGGCCGCGCGCGCACAAAGCCATCCGTTTCGCTGTGCAGCCCGTGCATGAGCGCCGTCGCCAGCCGCTGGTGGTGCTCGTTCCCCGCCTCCAGCGTGAGCAGCGCGTCGCTGGCCAGGTACTCCGCCAACATGGTGGCCGCCGCGCCCAGGGGCCGCACGTCGCTGAAGATGGGGTCCAGCACGTCGTCGGGCTCGTGGTGGTCCACCACGGCCAGCGTGGGCACCCCGGCCGCCTTCAGCAGGTCGGTGAGATGGGTGGTGGAGCCCTGGTTGTCGACGAACACCGCCGCGGAGTACACGGACAGGTCCATCGCGGGCTCGTACTCCTGGATGGGGATCTCCAGCAGGTTCACCAGCGCGCGGTTCTCGGCGTGGCTGATCTGCCCGTCGTACAGCAGGTCCGCGTCGATGTCGTAGCGGCGCGCGATCTCCCGGTACGCCATGCCGCACGAGATGGCGTCCGGGTCGGGAAAGTCCTGCAGCGCCACCACGTGCCGTTCGCCGCGCCGCGATTCCAGCAGCCGCGCCAGTTCCGCCGCGCGAGTGGCGCTGGTCTCCTGCGTCGTCGCGATGGGCTGGGGCTCCGCGGCAAATTCCAGGGCCTGTCCCGCTTCCCCGTTCTGTGCCATTCGTTTTGGCTCCGTCCGTAGGGTTCGCCCGCGCACGATTGGAAGGCCCGTGCCAGAGCGCCAAACAGGATTGGGCCTGCCACGCGTAGGATCGCAGTGTCAGCACCGTTTTCTCGTCCTTTGCC
Source organism: Longimicrobium sp. (assembly GCA_036259455.1). Classification (GTDB taxonomy): domain Bacteria; phylum Gemmatimonadota; class Gemmatimonadetes; order Longimicrobiales; family Longimicrobiaceae; genus Longimicrobium. Next base: position 3,705 of record DATABT010000978.1, read on the forward strand.
GCCGCCTCCGCGCCAGGCTGCGCCGCACAGACAACTCCGGTGACGCTGCGCCAGACGATCTCCCGTTGTCCTCCGAAAAAGAGGTTCTTCGTCGATTCTGTTGCAGGTAAACAGACCCGACGCCGAACTGTCCTTTCGAAGGAGGCGCCTGCGCCGAACTCAGCCCGTGCAGGATTCCCATCGCGCCGACTGAGAAATCTACTCACCCGTGCTGGTGATCCGGCCCACGGCTCGGTCCTCGACCCGCCTCCGATGCGCCGCACAGAAGCGGGTCGAGGACCGAGCCGTGGGCCGGATCACCAGCACGGGCCCGCGCGGCGGGACGGGACACGCGGCACCCGGCCACGCTGATGGCCATGACGAATTGCGCCAGCATCCTGCTCGGACTCGGGGATCTCGGCCGGGCGGTGCCGCTTCTGGAGATGCTCGTCGGGGAAACGACGAACGCGCTCGGAGACGAGCACCCGCAGACGGTGCAAGCGATGAATCTCCTGGCCAATGCCCTGGCCTGCCGCGGCGACACGGACAAGGCCCGCGGGCTCGTCGAGCGCGTGGTCGAGCTGTCTGCCACCTCGTGGGGAGAGGAGAGTGCGGAAACGCTCCACGCGATGAGCCAGCTGGCGGTCCTGCGCGTCAGCACTGGCGATGCGGACGGGGCGGCGTCACTCCAGGAGCGGGTCATCGCCATCCTCGAGCGTGTCGCGGGAAGCGGTCACATCCAGACCCACCGTGCTCGCCGGGTCCTGGCGGAGATCGAGCTGAACCGGAACAACACTGCGCGCGCCCTTTCCCTGGCCGGCTCCGCCCGCGAAGGCCTGGCCGCCGCGCTGGGAGAAGGCCATGAAGAGACGCTGAGGGCGATGACGGTTCTCGTCGCTGCGCTGCATCGTGAGGACCGTGCCGCGGAGGTGGTCGCTGCAGGCGAGCGCCTGGCGGAACTCTGCGCCGTCGCGGCCGGGTCCGGGCCGTCGCAGCTTCTCGCGGCGATGTACATGGTGGGCCAGGCCCACAACTGGCTCGACAACCTCACCGCCGCACGGGAGGTGC
>DATABT010000979.1:0-9436 GCA_036259455.1 Longimicrobium sp.
CGTCCTCTCGATTCTACGTCGCGTCCCGCGCGCCAGGCGAAGGAGCCGCGATCAGTTGTAGCGGTTGAACGTGCTGAACCAGGTCACCTGGACCGAGGCCACGCCCGAGCTGGTGTAGCGCAGCTCGCCGCTCTCGTTGGCGTAGAACAGCGCGTTGCCGTACCGGTCCTGCCCGAACGAGCCGTCGTCCTCGCGCACCGAGACCGACACTTCGTCACCGGAGCACGGGCCGCCGAAGGGCTGGCACCCGCCCACCGAGGGCGTGTTGTCCAGGATGTACAGGCCCAGGCGCGCGTTGTAGCGCGTGCGCAGGTCCACCCACTGGTACGGAGGAACGCCGTTCACGATCCAGATGGGATCCTCGACCGTGGTGGTGTTGTACGGCTTGCCGGTGCTGAAGTAGGTTTTGAAGCGCATCTCCAGGCTGCCCCACACGCCGTCGCCGTCCTCCGCCTGAACGGCGAAGCCCGGCATGTACGTGTCCTTGAGCCGGCAGCCGGTGTCGAGGTCGTACCCCGGATACGCGCAGTACTGCGTGTTCTCCTCGTACGTGGCCAGGCGCACGCCCGAAGGGAGCTCCTGCTTGCGGCCGAAGTCGATGTGCTCGATGACGTTGCCGAACGCGTCGAAGCGGGCGCGGACGATGCCGATCTCGCCGTCGTTCGCGTCCTGGATCACGCGGCCGCGCAGGTCCGGCTGGCGGTCCAGGCGGTACGAGCGGCTCTCGGCGGGGTGCATCACGATCTCCACCTGCTCCGTACCCGCCAGCGAGCGCTGCGCCTGCACCGTGGCGCCCGCGGGGGTGTAGCCGGTCACCACGCCGCCGCGCCCGGTCACCACGAACACCGCCACGTTTTCGCCGCCCTGCCACGAAAGCCGGTCCTCGCGGGCGGGAACGTAGAAGTCCATGGAGGGCAGGCGCCCGGCGGCGGCGGCGAACTCCGCCTCGCGCACGCCCAGCGCGCGCGCCGCGGCGGCCGACAGCGCCGCGCCCTGCGGCGTGGCCAGGTATTCGGCGAGCAGCAGCTTGTGCTCGGTATAGGGAGAGGCGCGCATGGCGTCACGCAGCTGCTCGCGCAGCGCGCCATCGGCCAGGGCCAGCGCCATGCCTTGCGAAACCTGCTGGGCCGACACGGCGAGCGGCGCCTCCGCCGGGCCGGCGGTGGGGGTGCCGTCGCCGCAGGCGGACGCTGCGGCCATGGCGAGCAGGGCGGTGAACAGGGTGTTACGGGGTTGCATCAGGGGGTTCTCCAGAGGGGAGCAGAGTGCCACCCCCGGCGAGTCTCACCGGGGGGAGGGCGCCGATCCGCAAGCACCAAATCGGCCAGACCTTGTTTCAGTCTTTGTTCGGATGAATCTCACCCATGCTCCCGGACTCTGTCAACCCCGCCCGGCGTTTTTCGCGCGTCGTCGACGCTTTTGGGCCGACGCCGTCCACGGGGTGAAAATCACGGGTGCGGACGGAACAGTGAACTACATCCGGCGGGTCCACGGGCGCGCGGCGTGCGATCTGGGGCCTCGCGCCGTAGGTTGTCGCCCCGCGACTCGCATCCCCGAACACTTCCCATGAATCGCATGAAAGAGCCGCGGCATCGCTCTCCTCTCCCGCAAGTGGCAGAGGGGGCGAATCCGTTCGCGCTCCGGATGGATCCGCGCGGCGTTCCCGGTTGCGGACGTGCAGGTGCTCGGAGCGCCGCACACACCCCGCCCGCCGAGTCCCCGAAAGCGGACTTTGCGCCGTTTCAGCGGCGAATTCATTCGCTTCTGAAGGCGGACCTCGCGATCGTCCGGCCGCGAGGTCCCTGGCTCTGCCCCGGGGCGGGGAGGCGTTGCGGATGAGTGAGCTCCGCTACCCGTCGCGGCGGGTGTGCATCGTCCTGCTCACGGGGCTGGGCGACGTCATCCACGGGCTGCCCATCGTCAACGCGCTCAAGGACGACGATCCGTCGCGCCGCATCACCTGGGTCGTGGAGCCGATGCCGTCGCAGGCGCTGCTGCACCATCCCTCGGTGGACGAGATCGTCATCTATCGTAAGAAGAACGGCGTGCGCGGGCTGATGGACCTGCGGCGCGACCTGGCCGGGCGCCGCTTCGACCTGACCATCAACCTGAACGTGTACGTGAAGAGCGCGTGGCCCACGCTGCTTTCGCGCGCGCCGCACCGGCTGGGCTTCGGGCGCGACCGCGCGGCGGAGGGCACGTGGCTGGCGGCGAATCATCATCTCGACCCGACACCGAGGCGGCACACGCAGGACCTCTTCTTCCTCTTCCTGGACCACCTGGGCGTGCCGCGCCCGGATCCGCCGGAGTGGCGCATCACGTTTTCCAGAGAAGAGGTGCGGGCGCAGGCGGAGTTCTTCGCGCCGCTGCGGGAGCGGCCGGTGGTGGCCCTGGTCCCCGCGTCGGCCAACTGGAAGAAGGACTGGTTCGCGGACCGCTACGCGCGGGTGGTGGACGCGCTGGAGCGCGACTTCGGCTACCGCACCATGCTGATCGGCGGGCCGGGCGAGCGCGAGCAGCGGATCGCGCGGGAGATCGTGGACCTGGCGGAGCACAGGCCGCTGTGGGCGCTGGGGGATGACGTGCGGCGGCTGATGTGGCTGGTCGCCGGGTCGGACGTGGTGATCGGGCCGGACACGGGGCCGCTGCACATCGCGCGCGGGCTGGGCGTGCCGGCCATCGGGCTGTTCGGACACACCAACCCGTGGCGCGTGGGGCCGTACCGCGCATGGCGGGATCTGTGGATCGACCGCTACACCGACCCCGGCACGCCGCCGGACGATTCCAACTTCACGGCCAGGCTGGGGCGGATGGAGCAGATCACGCCTGAGGACGTGCTGGAGCGCGTGCGGCGCGCCGCGCCGCTGATCGCGGAAAGGCGCGGCGGATGAGCGACTTCCTGTTCTCCACCGCCCGCCGTCCGGAGGGCGTGCTCCGGCGCGCGCTGGAGCGGTACGTCGGCCACGTCTCCGTTTCGGTAGATGAACGGCACGGGCCGTGGGGCTCGCTGGCCGTCGCGCGGGGCCCCGCCGATCCCCCGGAGGTGGTGGTGGAGGACGGTGGATGGATCACCGTCCTCATCGGTGATCCCGTGGTGCGCATCGCGCCGGAACCGCCGGGGCTCTCGCGCCTGAGTGGACGCCGCGGCGCCCTCCACGCGGTGCTGCGCGGCGGGCCCGAGGCGCCGTGGAGCGAGCGCATCGACTCCGGCTTCGCGGCGCTGGCAATCGACACCGCGCGTGGCGGCGGGATGATCGTGACGGACGTTGGCGGCTTCGTCCCCGTGTTTGTGACGCGCGGCAACGGCGCGGATGGCGGATCGGTCGCGGGCACGCACCTGGACGCGGTTGCGCGCGCGGCGGGGCGCAACGCGGACATCGATCCCGTTTCCGCCGCGGACCTGCTCGCCAACCTCAGCTGTACCTGGCCGCACACGCTCTACGCGGGCGTGGAGCAGCTCGCGCCCGCGACGGCCCTGGCGTTCGCGGCGGATGGCGCGCGGAAGGACGAGCGCGTCTACTGGCGGCCCGTGGAGGCGAACCCGTTCGTTTCGGTGCGCGACGCGGGCGCCGCGGTGCGTGAGGCGCTGGTGGAGCACGTCGCCGCCGTGTGCCGCGGCGCGGACCAGGTTGCGCTGCTGCTGAGTGGGGGCGAGGATGCGCGTGCCGTGCTGGGCGCGGTGCCGGAAGGCGTGCGCGTGAAGGCGTTCGTCTACGCGGACTGGGAGAACCGGGAGGTGCGCGTCGCGCGGGCGGCGGCGCGGGCGTACGGCGCCACGCTCACCTTTGGGCCGCGGACGCCGGACCACTACATCGAGGGGCTGGAGCCGGTCGCGCGGATGATCGGCGCGCACAACAACTTCATGGACGTGCACGGCTGGGGATTCCACGAGCGGCTGGGGCTGCGGGAGTTCCCCGCTGTCCTCGGTGGCCTCTCATCCGACTCGTTCCTCAAGGCCGAGCACGCGCCCGACCGTCCCGCGCCCGGCGAGTTCAAGCTTCCGCCGGCGTCCATCATCCGCCCCGAACTGCTGGAGCAGGTGGTCGCGCGGCGGCTCGCGTTCCGCCAGTGGCTCTCCGGGTTCCGCCCCGCGACGGCGACGGAGTGGGAGAAGCTGTGGCCGTTCACGCAGCGCAGGCACTCGGCGAACCTGCACGGCAACCGGCGGATGTTCGCCAGCCAGGAGCCGTACCACGCCGTGGCGCTCGTCACCCTGGCCGCGTCCATCCCGGCGGAGTGTAAGCGCCACCGCCGCCTGTTCCACGCCGCGATGAAGCCGCTCTTCCGGCGCTCCTGGGCCGTGCCGCACTCGCGCTGGCGGTTTCCGTACTTCGGCATGGCGGCCAACCTGCCGCTGACGGCGGGGCTGCGCATCACCCGCGGCGCGCGGGCGCTGGTGACTGGGCAGGTGCGCGCGCGGCAGCAGCCGTGGCCCAAGTGGCGCACCGTCGCGCGCTCGGAGCTCGGCAGCGCGAAGCTCCACCAGTACGCGGACTCGCCGCTGTGCGAGGTCTTTACCAATTCCGCCCCCGACGCCGTGATCCAGTCCATCCGCGGCGAGTGGCACCCGCTGCGTCAGCTGATCCTGGTGCAGATGTCGTATCTGGCGCGGATGGCGGCGGAGGAGTGAGGCGGGACTCCGTCACGCGCCGGTCTCGTGGCGGGTAAACCCGCGGCTCGAAATGCCACAAGCCCCGTCTTTGCTCGTTCCTCGCAAAACGGGGCTTCAACCGCTCGGGTGGGCTGGGGCCTGCGCGTAATGCGGCCGCGGGCGGCGGCGCGCACGCGCCCGGCAGGCGCGGCGAAGGCGGAACGGCGGGGATCGGTGGGATGATCAGCAGCCGCCTTCGCCCCCCTGAAGGATCTCCGTCCAGCCACCGGCGCCGCGCTCGAGGACGGTGTTGCCACATCCCTCGTTGAACGTCGCGCGTCACCAGCTCCGGGGCGTGTACACGCGCAGGGCTCCGGCTCCGCATCGCCGCACGCGCCTGCCGCAAGGCGCGGAGGACACCGGGTCCCCCGCGCCCCCTTGATCATCCGGCTACAGGCTGTTGCACTGCGTCTGGCTGGACGTGTCGTCCCTGTCGCCGTTCATGCTGGCGGTGCCTTTCTCCACCGCCACCGTGTAACCGCCGCCCGGCGTGCCCGGCGTGGTGAAGGTGATGCGGCCGTTGCCGTCGGAGCGGTACCAGGGGATGCCGCGCGCCGTCAGCAGGTCCTTGGTCTGCGTGTGCACGTGGTGGTAGCCGTTCGTGGCGCTCACGCCGAAGGTGATCCAGCTGGGCGAGGTGAGGTCCAGGAACCGGCTGTTGATGCCGTTGCAGCTGCCGTGGTGGTTGCCCTTCACCACGTCCACGTTCATCCCCGGGGACACGTCGTACCCCGTGGTGTCGAACCAGTCCAGCGCGCCGTGCTCCGCGTCGCCGGAAAGCCACATGCTGAAGCTGGCGCTGTCGGGTCCCACCAGCTTGAGCGGGACGGAGCGGTCGTTCACGTCGCCGGTGGGCTTGGGCTTCATCACGTGCAGCCTGGCGCCGCCGTCCAGCACGAAGGTGCAGATGGCCGCGCCGGTGCCGCAGGGATCGTCCGTGTCGCGGTAGTCCGTCTCGTTGCGCAGGTCGCGGGCGGCCAGGGTGTCGCGCAGCTCCTGCAGCGTGCTGCTCACCTGCGCGTCCTTGTTCTCGAAGAAGGTGGGGATGTCGATGTTGTGCGCCGTCTTGAAGAACTCGCGCAGCCCGCCATGGTGGTCGTAGTGCGCGTGCGACATGATCATCATGTCGATGGTGCCGTTGGCCATTCCGAACTCGCTGATCAGGTTCGCCATGCGGCTGAGCCCCTGGCCCGCGTCCAGGATGATGCGCGTGTCGCCGTTCTCGATGAAGATGGCGTCCGCCTGCCCCGCGTCTATGATGCGCACCACCAGCGCGCCGCGCTTGCCGTCGTTGCGCGCCCCCGGCGTTCCCTCGTCGCCCGCGCCAAAGGCGGTGGTGGAGGTGTGCCAGTTGCTCCCCTTGGCGTCCAGGTTGCTCGACGTCGGGTCGCTCACGCCGCGGGTGGAGCCCGCCGGCATGGTGCTGGCCCACGCCACGGAGTCCACGCTGGCGCCGTTGCCGTCGCGCAGGGCCACCCAGTCCGAGGTGTTGGCCAGGTTGATGATGCCGTACGCGTAGTCCTCGTTCACGCCGCCGTTGCTGGCCCAGGCGCCGTTGCGGGCCAGCACAACGTATCCGCCCGCCGGCACGCTGACGGAGCCGCCGATGGTCTGCGGCGTGTCGTTGTTGGAGGCCAGCGTCCACCCCTGCAGGTTCACCGCGCTGGCGCCGGTGTTGTGCACCTCCAGCCACTCGCCGTCCGCGTCCGCCACCGCGGAGGGATCGGCCATCACCTCGTTGATCACGATCTGCGAGGCGTAGGGTGAGACGGTGGTGCGAGGACCGAACGCCGCGGGCGCCGTGGGGAGGTTGGCCAGGTCGCTGCAGGCGGCGAGCAGCGCCAGGGCGGCCAGCGCGGCCGCGGGGTGCAGGTTGATGCGCGGCATGGGAGGGCTCCGGTCGGAGTGTGAGAAGGGAGACGCTTCCTTTGCCGCCCAATCTCATTCCGAATCCGGCCGGACGCACTCCCGCCACTCCGTCCAAGTTGATGATTTACCGATATTTATCACGCAAACAGATGGGTGATTCGGATAATTCTTGCCCGTGGATCGACCGTGTGCCCCCATTCCTGCCGACAAAAATCCCGAAAGAGGAAGCTGAACACGGATCGACAACATCCACTTTTTCCACTATTGGCCTATGTCAGCCGCGCACTTGGATCTATGACGTTCAGAATCCGGAAAAGCATCCACGCAAAGCAGCAGAGAGGCAGAGGAGCAGAGATCAACCGTAATCTCTGCTCCTCTGCCTCTCTGCTGCTCTGCGTGCCATGCAGTTCTCTTTTCAGCCGTTGGCGAGCATGGCCTTCATGTTCGCGAAGAAGTTCGACTTCAGCTCCTTGCTCTCTTCCGGCGACAGCGAGGTGACGCCGGCTCCCGCGTTGCGGTGCTCCACCAGCTCCGCCGGAATCTCCTTGAGAAACCGCGACGGCTGGCGCGGGATGGCGTCGCCGCGCTGGCGGCGGGTGGCGCAGCCACTGAGCGTGAGCCGGTGCCGCGCGCGGGTGATTCCCACGTAGAACAGGCGCCGCTCCTCCGCGATGGGGTCGCCGGTGCCGTTGGATTCGAACTGCTCCCACGCCTCCTCGGCCTCCGCCTGCGCCGCGTCCGCCGCCTTCATGCTGCGGGTGTGAGGGAGGATCTCCTCCTCCAGCCCCACGATGAAGACGTGCGAGAACTCCAGCCCCTTGGCGCTGTGCATGGTCATCAGCGTCACCAGCTCGGGGTTCTCGTCTTCCTTGTCCTTGCGGTCGTCGTCCTCCGTCAGGCTCACGCGCTCCAGGAACGCGCGCAGCGAGGGCGGATCCCAGTCGTCCTCCTCGTCCGGCGGCGGGCGGTCGGCCCAGGTGCGCTGCTCGTAGCGCTCAATGCTCGCCACGAAGTCGCGCAGGATGTCCACGCGCACCTCCGCCGCCCGCTCGCTCCTGGCGTTGTCCGCGCGCACCGCCTCCTCCAGCCGCAGCCGCTTCACCAGCTCCCGCGCGAAGCCCACCAGCGTGCGCTCCGTGGTGATGCCGTGGTCGATGGCGGCCTGCGTGGAGTGGAACTCCATCCGCAGCTCCTCCATCATCTCCACGAACGCGCGCACCGCCTCGGCCTGCGCGCGGTTGACGCCATCCACCGATTCGACCTGCTTCAGCGTCTCGTACAGCGGCTGGGGGACGGCGCGCGCCGCCTCCACCAGCTTGAGCAGCGTCGTGCGGCCGATGCCCCGGACGGGGTAGTTGATGATGCGCCGCAGCGCCACCTCGTCCTTGGGGTTCAGGACGACGCGCAGGTACGCGATCAGGTCCGACACCTCCTTGCGGTCGAAGAACGACTGCCCGCCGACGACGCGGTAGGGGATGTTGGCCGCCCGCAGCGACTCTTCGATGGGCTTGGCCTGCAGGTTGGTGCGGTACAGGACGGCGAAGTCGCTCCACCCCAGCTGCTCGCGAAAACGGCGGACGCCGATCTCGCTGGCGATCATCTCCGCCTCCATCTCCTCGGCGCTCTTGCTGCTCTCCTCGCCAAAGGTCCACAGGTCCAGCTTGGGGCCGGGGCCGTTCCCCGTGCGCAGGCGCTTGGCCTTGCGCGCCGTGTTGTTGGCGATGACGCCGTTGGCCGCGTCCAGAATGCGCTGCGTGGAGCGGTAGTTCTCCTCCATCACGATGACGCGCGCGCCAGGGTAGTGGCGCTCGAAGTCCAGGATGTTGGTGGCGTCCGCGCCGCGCCATCCGTAGATGGACTGGTCGTCGTCGCCCACCACGCACAGGTTCTTGAGCGGCCCGGCCAGCAGGCGCGCCATCTCCAACTGGGCGCCGTTGGTGTCCTGGTACTCGTCGATCATCAGGTAGCGCCAGCGCTTCCACATGCGCTCGCGCACCTCCGCCTTTTCCCGCAGCAGCTGCACGGGGAGCAGAAGCAGGTCGTCGAAGTCCGTGGCCCCCGCCGCGCGCAGCGACTGCTCGTACCGCGGGTACACGTCCGCCGCCAGCACCGCGTAATCGTCCGTGCGGTCGCCCTTGATGGGCCCCTCGGCCACCTCCCTGCGCGCCTGGTCCGGGGTGATCAGCCGGTTCTTCCAGTCGCTGATCTGGTGCAGGACGCGCTTTACGTCGTACGCGTCGTCGCCCTTGGTGGCGGTGACGTGCACCTCCTCCGTCATGATCCGCTTGATGGCGGCCACCTGGTCGCCCGCGGGATAGATGGAGAAGTCCCTGGGCAGTCCGATCTCCTTGCCGTGCTCGCGCAGGATGCGCGCGCCCAGCGAGTGAAAGGTGCTGAGGAGGACGCCCTTGGCCTCCTTACCCACGATGCGCGCCACGCGCTCCTGCATCTCCCTGGCGGCCTTGTTGGTGAAGGTCACCGCCAGGATGCTGCGCGGGTTCACCTTGCGGTCGCGGATGAGGTACGCGATGCGGTGGATGAGCATGCGCGTCTTGCCCGAGCCCGCCCCGGCGAGCACCAGGACGGGGCCCTCGGTGGCGAGCGCGGCCTGGCGCTGCTCGGGGTTCAGGTCGTGCAGGTACTGCGGGACGTGCGACAACGGACGACGAAGTGCGTGAGTGCGGTAGTACGCGAGTGCGTCAGTGCGGCGGGAGGGAAGATAGCGCAGGGCGCGTGGGGCGGGGAGAGGGGAGGGATGTCCAGATCCGGAACGCAGAGGAGATCGGCGCCGTGCGGGTGGGGTTCTCTCCCCCGCCAGCCCTTTCGCCGCTGGGCCAGGCTGGTGCGGGAGGATGGGCCGCCCGTCGCCAGCCTTTACAGCGTCGCGCTGCGCGCGGACCCCCCACCCCGGCCCTC
>DATABT010000980.1:0-14275 GCA_036259455.1 Longimicrobium sp.
GTACATCAGCGCGTGCCGCAGCTCCGCATGGTCCAGGTTGATGAGCACCACGAGCCCCAGCCGCTCCTCGGGCACCATCGCCACCAGCGCGCTCATCCCGTCGATGCTCCCCGTGTGCATGGCCAGCTTGCGCCCGCGGTAATCCTGCATGAACCAGCCGAGCCCGTACGCCGTGAAGTGCGGGGCCGCCAGCCGCGCCGCCGGGTAGTACTGCGCCTGGGGGATGATGAACTGCGGCGTCAGCATCTCGCGGTGCTGCGCCTCGCTCACCAGCCGCCGGCCGTCCCACCCCCCGCCCGCCAGCTGGAACCGGATCCACCGCGCCACGTCGGCCACCGACGAGTTCATCGCCCCCGCCGGGCCGATGTTGTCGAAGTTGCGGTAGGTGATGGGGCGAATGGTGCCCTCCACCTCCAGGTGCGGCGTGGCCACGTTGCCGCGCACGTCCAGCCCGGCGAAGCCGGTCAGCGTCCCGCGCATCCCCAGCGGCTCCAGGATGCGCCGCCGCACGAACTCGCCCCACGGCATTCCCGACGCCGCCTGCACCACCAGCCCCGCGACCATGTACGCGTTGTTGTTGTACATGTAGCGCGAGCGCGGACTGGCGAACGGCCGCATGAAGCGCATGCGCCGCAGGATCTCTTCCGTGGAGCTTCCCGACGCGTACCACAGAAAGTCCGACGTGGGAAGCCCCGTGCGGTGCGTCAGCAGGTCGCGCACGGTCAGCTCGCCGCTCAAGCCGGGATCCGCCACCTGAAAGCCGGGAACGTGCAGCGAGACGGGATCGTCCCATCGCATCTTTCCCTCGTCCACCAGCATGGCGATGGCGGTGGCCGTGAAGGCCTTGGTGGTGGACGCGATGGCGAACGACGTGTGCTCGTTCACCGGCTCGTCGCGCCCCAGCGTCCGCGTGCCGAACCCGCGCGCGAACACCACGGAATCGTCCTTCACCACGGCGAGCGCCAGGCCGGGGATCTCCCAGTCGCGCATCCCCTGCTCCACGTACGCCGCCAGCCCGTCCAGCGGCCCCTGCTGCGCCTGCACGGCCGTGGGGATGACGAGCAGCGCCGCCGCGATGGCCATGCGGATGCGCGAAACGGATGTGGGGATGCGATGCGGATGAGGCATGTGTCGATGCGCGAGCGCGGGTCCGGGTTCCGCGCGGAACCCATGGATCGGGGGATTCAGAAGATTGTAGACCGGACGATGCGGCGCGGCAACTCGCGCGTCACCAGAGGATGGAAAGGCAGGTGAGCGAGCCCTCGCCCTTCTCGAACTCCGGGATCTCCAGCGGCACCACCCGCACTCCGTGCCGCTCGCCGAACGCCCGCAGGCGGATTTCCGTCCCCGGATTTCCCGCGACGGTGAGCAGGTGATCGTTCACGCGCAGGCAGTTGGCCGCGACCGGCTCGCTCTCGTCCACCAGGATCACGTCGTCCACGTCGAACGCGCCCACCTCCGCGAAGTCCGGTACGGCGATCAGCGTGCCGTTCCCCAAATAGGTCGCGGCCGTCTTCAGGTGGAGGTACTTCTCCACGGGCACGGCGACCACGCCCCGCCCCTCCGGCTGCAGGAACTCCCGCAGCGCGTCGACGCCGCGCTCGTTCGTCCGCGCCGTCAATCCGACGTACGTCGTGTCTTCCACGTGCAGCACGTCGCCGCCCTCCAGCCGCGCACCCGCGGGAAGCGCGACCGTCTGGTGCCACTGCCGGAGCATCGCCTCCACCGGTGCCGGCTCACCCGCGCGATGCTCCGTCAGCCGTCCGATCAGCGCCCGCGGCGGCACGACCACGGCGGGGTCTTCCACGAACACGCAGTCGGGCCACGCCTCGTCCGCATCCACGAAGTGCACCTGCACCCCCGCGCTACGCAGCGCGTCCGCGTACGCCGCGTGCTGCGCCCGCGCCGCGTCATTGTGGATGGAGATGCCCCGCGCCCGGTAGAACTCCGCGTACGCGTCCGGAACCCGCCGCATCAACGCCGTCGTCAGCTCGCGCACCTGTCGCACCGTGGGATGGGGGGATAGCTTCGCTCGCCGGCCAAGATGCGGCCCCGTACGTGCAACGGCAACGGCGCACGACGACATCCCCGATTCCCCTTCTCCGCCCGCCCGACCGTGACCACCCTGGACGCGACCGTTGTGCAGCTTCACACGCGGATGCTGAACGACCAGCCGCGCACGCAGCGGTTTCTGGACGCCATCGCGCAGGTCGTGCGGCCGGATGACGTGGTCGTGGACCTGGGCACCGGCACCGGCATTCTGGCCATGGCCGCCGCCCGCGCCGGCGCGCGGAAGGTGTACGCCATCGAAGCCGGCCCGGTGGGCGAGGTCGCGAAGAAGCTGTTCGCCGCCAACGGGCTGGACGACCGCATCGAGCTCGTCGCGGGCTACTCGACGGAGGTCGAGCTCCCCGAGCGCGCCGACGTGCTGGTCACCGAAACCTTCGGCAACAGCCCGCTGTCGGAAGAGGTGCTGGAGATCGTGGTGGATGCGCGGAACCGCCTGCTGAAGCCGGACGCCCGCGTGGTCCCCGGCTCCGTGCGCGTGTTCGGCACCCCGCTGACGGTGCCGCGGGCGGAGCTGGCGCAGTTCGTCTTCACGCCGGACCGGCTGCGCCAGTGGGAGCGCTGGTACGGCGTGGACTTTACGCCGCTGGGGTCGGTGGATCGCAACGCGCTCCTCACGCACTGGCTGGACCGCGGCAAGGTCGCGGAGTGGCACCCCGTAGCGGACGCCGCGCCGCTCGTCGACATCGACCTTGCCCGTCTGCGCAACGCGCGCGTCCAGGGCAGCGCGGACGTGCCGGTGCACGGGAAAGGGGTCCTGAGCGGAATCGCCGTGCACTTCGACCTGCACCTGGCGCCGTCCATCATCCACTCCACCGATCCGCGGCAATCCGGCCCCGACAACCACTGGACCGTCCCGATCTACTTCTTCGTCGAGCCGATGGACGTGGGCCGCGGCGACGTTCTGCGCCTCACCTACAGCTACGACCCCGCCGACAAGGAAGAGTGGATCGACGTGCGGCTGGCGCCGTGACTAGATCCGCTCTCGCACGTAGGTCTTCAGCCTGCGTGGCGTGAACGGTGAGGCAAGCAGGCCTTGCCGCACGCGTTCCAGCAGGTCCTCCGTGCAGTAGGCGTGAAAGGTGGCACACGCGTTCTGCACTTCGCTCCCGATCGCGGCCACTGACATCACGCGGGTATCGGGGTAGAAGACGATGGTGGGCTTGCGGAGGAAGGGATGATCGGCGGCGCCGAGCTTTACGGTCGTATCCTTGCCCGCGCTCGGAACTCAGGCTGACGATGGCGACATCGGGTGGCGTGCCGGATGGCTCCGTCACCACGATCCACAGGTGGGGGATTCCGCCGGGATGGTTGGTGAGCGTGAAGGTACGTCCGGCATAGACCTTCATCGCGACGTCAGACGGTCGGCCAGGGCGAGTTTCCTCCAGTTCGGCCTCCAGGTCCTCCACCTCCGCCTCCGTCCAGCCTTCGTTCAGCAGGATGTCGCGGTACCGGATTGGAATCGCGCCGTTCGTCGGCGTCCACTCGGGAAGGGTCCTGTGCAGCATCTCCACGAGTGGCCAGGGGCCGATACCGCCGTACTCCTGATACACCTCCGCGAGTACCTCTTCCTCCGCGTCGGAAAGATCCTCGGGCGAACACTCCGCGTTCAGCCGAACCTCGTAATTCGACGAACTGGAGATCGCACGGGTCCAGAACGACGGAGTTCCTGGTGGACTTCCTTCATTGATGAGGTCCAGGACCTCGCTCAACACGGGTCCGTGGCGCATGGAGAGCGGGCGTGCGAACGAGATGGGACGGCCCCAGCGCACCAGCGCCCGGCGGTCGGACAGGTACAGAAGCTTGATGAGCTTCATGTAGTTCATCCGGCCGCCGGCCCACTTCAGAAGCAGGGCCGCAGCCTGCGTAGCCTTGTCTTCGCGAAAGCGGGGGTGTATGGGACCTCGCCGAGAGGGAAGGAATTGCGCCGTTCGCATGGAGCGGTGGCCACCGGGCGAGGGGTGCCGAAGCACCCCTCGTCTGCATCGCGTACCTGGCATGCAGCTCCGGTGATCCGCTCAGAACGGCAGATCGTCGTCGTCCTCGAAGGGCGGGGCCTGGAAGTCGTCGTAGCCGCCGCCACCGCCGCCGCGCGCACCACCTCCGCCGCCACCTCCGCCTCCGCCGGCACTCCCGCCGCCGCGCTGGCCGCCTCCCCCGCCCCCGCCATACGAGCCGCCCCCACCGCCGCGGCCCCCGCCACCGCCGCCGTACCCACCGCCACCACCCCCGCCGCCGTAGTCGCCGCCGCCGTCGCCGCGGCCGCCCAGCAGCAGGATCTCGCGGGCGCGGATCTCGGTGCTGTACTTGGTCACCCCGTCCTTGTCCTCGTACTGGCGGTATTCGATGGAGCCCTCCACGTACGCCTTCTCACCCTTCTTCAGGTAGCGCTCCACCACGTCCACCATGGACATGCCGCCGCCCTGGCCACCGCGCGACTGGAATTTCTGCTCCCAGACCACGATGCGGTGCCACTCGGTCTTTTCCTGCGGCTGGCCGTCCGCCCCCGTCCAGCGGCGGCTGGTGGCCAGTGAGAAGTTCGCCACCCGCGTGCCGTTGGCGGTGGTCCGGATCTCCGGGTCCTGTCCCAGGTTTCCGATCAGCATGATCTTGTTCAAGCTGCGAGACACAGCTCCCTCCTCGTCCTCATCCAGGTGAACGGAGTAGACAACGGGAAAGCGGCAAGATTAGCCGGTCCCCCGCCCCGCTGTCAAGAAATTTCTCCCACGCGCAGGCGCATCACGAGCGCGTCTTCCGTGGGAAGCGAGTAGTACCGCGGCCGGCGTCCCACCACAATGAATCCGCGCTGGCGGTAAAGGGATTGCGCCTCGCGGTTCGACTCGCGTACTTCCAGGTAGCACTCGTGGCTGCCGCGCTCCTTGATGCGCTCCACCACCGCATCCACCAGCGCACCGCCGATCCCCGCACCGCGCGCCGCGGGTGACACCGCCACGTTCCCCAGCTCCGACTGGTCGATGACGGTCCAGCACGCCGCATAACCCGCCAGCCAGCCGTCCTCCGTCTCCGCCACCAGCAGGTCGGTGTCCGAGCGCTTCATCAGCCCGCGGAAGGTGACCTCCTTCCACGGCGTGGAAAAGCACTCGCGCTCGATCTCCAGCACGCGCGGCAGGTCGCCCTCGCGCAGGCCGCGGATGCGAAAACGCGGCGCGGGCGCCAGCGCCGCCACCGTCTCGGCGCTGGACGCCATCATCCCGCTCCCCGTGCCGCGGCGATGCGCTCCACCCCCGCCGCGCGCACGTAGTCCGGCCCCCACGCCGCCGCGTCCGCGACCCTGCCCAGGGCCGGGACGGCGCGCGCCAGCCAGAGCAGCCCCACCGCCGGCGAGCGCTCCTCCGCCGCCACCGCGCCCACGCCGAACGCGTCCTCCAGCAGCGCGCGGTGCAGTGCCGCCCCCTCCCCCACGAAGCGCACGGGTTCGCCGCGGAGCCGCTCGACGACCTCGTCCACCGGCCCCGCCGCCACCCCCAGCACCTCCTTCACCCCCGCGCCGAACCGCCAGCACCCCGCGAACACGTCGCGGTTGCGGGCGTCGAAAAGCGCGCAGACGGCGCGGTCCCCGTCGCGGTGCGCCGCCGCCGTGGCGAGCAGGCCGGAGTAGGCATAGAGCGGCACCCCCAGCGCGCGGACCACGCCCTTGGCCGTCGCCGCGGCGATGCGCAGGCCGGTGAACGAGCCCGGCCCGCCGCCTACGACGACGGCCGTAAGCCCGTCCGGCGCCATCCCCGCCGCGCGCACCGCGCGATCCACGGCCGGCAGCAGGGCGGACGACGCGTTCGCCCGCGCGGTGACGGCTTCTGACGCTGCCAGCGTCCCGTCCACCTCCACCGCCACGAAGGCGTCGCGCGTGGAGCTGTCGACGGCAAGCACCGCCTCGTTGCCCGCGCCCATCATGCGCCGCCTCCATCGAACGGCGGCAGCGGCGGCGGATCGCCCACGGCGCGGGCGGAGACGCGGCGGGTGGAGGGATCGCCCTCGTCCGCGATCTCCACCTCCCAGCGATCGGCGGGGAGCACGGCCTCCGCGCGGTCCGGCCACTCGATCATCACCAGCTCGTCGGACGCGCCCAGCTCGGACCACCCCAGTTCCCACACCTCGTCCGGGTCCTCCAGGCGGTACAGGTCCAGGTGCTGCAGCTGGATGCCGCGGGGGGTGTCGTAGCGGAAGACCAGGTTGAAGGTGGGAGAGGGCACGTCGCCCTCCACCCCCGCGCCATGGGCGACGGCGCGGGCCAGCGTGCTCTTGCCCGCGCCCAGGTCGCCGCGCAGCGCGATCACCAGCGGCGTGCGCGCCACCGCGCCGATGCGGCGCCCCCAGCGGACCAGCGCGTCCTCCGACAGCACGGCCTGCATCATCCCCGCAGCGCGGAGACGGAGCGGCGCTGCGGGCCCGGCCTGGCGCCGTCCATCTCCGCCTTGAGCTCCAGGTACTGGTCGCGCAGCAGCGCCGCGCGCTCGAAGTCCAGCTGCGCCGCCGCGTCGCGCATCTCCTGCTCGATCTCCTTCAGCATTTCCGCGGGCGTCTTCCTGCCGATGACCGCGCGCTCCGCCGCCCTGAGCGCCGCCGGGGCCGGCTCCTGCTTCGTCCGCGCGTCCGCCACCCGCGTGCTCCGCTCGATCTCCTCCACCGACTTGAACACCGTCGTGGGGATGATGCCGTGCTCCTCGTTGTACTGGCGCTGCAGTTCGCGGCGGCGGTTGGTCTCCTCGAGCATCCGCTTCATGGAGCCCGTCAGGTTGTCCGCGTACAGGATGGCCGTGCCCTCCGCGTTGCGGGCCGCGCGCCCCACCGTCTGGATGAGCGAGCTGGCGGAGCGCAGAAAGCCCTCCTTGTCCGCGTCCAGGATGGCGACCAGCGACACCTCCGGCAGGTCCAGCCCCTCGCGCAGCAGGTTGATGCCCACCAGCACGTCGAACTTGCCCAGGCGCAGGTCGCGCAGGATCTCCACGCGCTCCAGCGACTGGATGTCGCTGTGCAGGTAGCGCACGCGCACGCCGTTCTGGTGCAGAAAGTCCGTCAGGTCCTCCGCCATCCGCTTGGTAAGCGTGGTCACCAGCACCCGTTCGTTGCGCGCCTCGCGGGCGCGGATCTCCGCCAGCAGGTCGTCCACCTGGCCGCGCACCGGGCGCACGTCGACGACGGGGTCCAGCAGCCCGGTGGGGCGGATGATCTGCTCCACCACCACGCCGCCGCTGCGCTCCAGCTCGTACGCGCCCGGCGTGGCGGAGACGAAGACGGCCTTGGGGACCAGCTCCTCCCACTCCTCGAACTTCAGCGGCCGGTTGTCCAGCGCCGACGGAAGGCGGAAGCCGTGCTCCACCAGGGTGAGCTTGCGTGCCCGGTCGCCGTTGTACATCCCCCCGATCTGCGGGACGGAGACGTGGCTCTCGTCCACGATCACCAGAAAGTCCTCCGGAAAGTAGTCGAACAGGCACGCCGGCCGCTCGCCCTCGGCCCGCCCCGCGATGTGGCGCGAGTAGTTCTCGATGCCGGAGCAGGTGCCAATCTCCAGCATCATCTCGATGTCGAAGTTGGTCCGGCTCTCCAGCCGCTGCGCCTCCAGCAGCTTTCCCGCGCCCAGCAGCTCCTTGAGCCGCTCGTCCAGCTCGCGGCGAATGCGGTCCACCGCGCGCTCCAGCTTGTTGCGCGCCGTCACGAAGTGCGTGGCCGGAAAGATGGCCGAGCTCTTCATGGTGCTGATGGTGTCGCCCGTCAGCGGCTCGAAGCGGGAGATGCGCTCGATCTCGTCGCCCCACAGCTCGATGCGGATCCCCTGCTCGTCGTAGGCGGGATAGACCTCCACCGTGTCGCCGCGCACGCGAAAGTTGCCGCGCTCGAACGCCGCGTCGTTGCGCTTGTACTGGATGGCGACCAGCCCCTCCAGGATCTTCTTGCGGCTGATCTCCTGCCCCACGTCCAGCACCAGCATCTGCGCCCGGTACTCCTGCGGGTCGCCCAGGCCGTAGATGCAGCTGACCGAGGAGACGATGATCACGTCGTCGCGCTCCATCAGCGACGAGGTGGCGCGCAGCCGCAGCCGCTCGATGTCCTCGTTGATGGAGGAGTCCTTCTCGATGTACGTGTCCGTGCTGGGGACGTACGCCTCGGGCTGGTAGTAGTCGTAGTAGCTGATGAAGAACTCGACGGCGTTGCGCGGAAAGAAGCTCTTGATCTCGCCGTAGAGCTGGGCCGCCAGCGTCTTGTTGTGGCTCATCACCAGCGCCGGCCTGCCGTGCTGGGCGATGACGTGCGCCATGGTGAGCGTCTTGCCGGTCCCGGTGGCGCCCAGCAGCGTCTGGTACCTGTCCCCGCGCTTCAGCCCCTCCGCCAGCTCCGCGATGGCCCGCGGCTGGTCGCCTGCGGGGGAGAACGGGGACACCAGTTCAAACGGCATCACTTCCTCGTCTGGTCGGGGATTGCGGGGCTCGGTGATCAACCCCGGTTGTACCCCGAAGAAAACCCGGCGTTCACGGAGCGAGAGGGAACAGGGAACAGGGAACAGGTTCCATGCGGCAGGGGAACAGCGGCTCGCCGGCGGGTTCGCCGCGGCGCCGGCCTGTCCGGAGAAGCCGTTGAGACTACGGCTGGAACGGCACGAAGTCCGCCCGCGCGGAGTGCGCGGCGGCAAGTCCCTGCCGTTGCCCGTCCCCCTTTCCCCTGTCTCCTGTCTCCTGTCTCCTGTCTCCTGTCTCCTGTCTCCTGTTCTCTCGCCTTTACGCGTCCGTCACCTCGCTCAAATCCGTCTGCTCCCGGCGCTCCACCCGCACCACGCCCTTCACCTTCTTGATCGCCGTCAGCACGCGGTTCAGGTGTGCCAGGTTCTCCACCTCCACCACGAACTCGCCGCGCATGCCGTGCTCGTCGGCGTTCATGTCGGCGCTCTTGATGTTGGTGTTGGTGGCGCTCACCGCGCTGGCGATGTCGGCGAACAGGCCGCGGCGGTCGGTGCCGTCCATGGCCAGGCGCACGAAGAAGCGGTCCGCGCCGTCGCCGTCCCAGTCGATGTCCACCCGCCGCTCGGGGTGTTCCTTGAGCTGCAGGATGTTGGGGCAGTCGATGCGGTGCACGCTCACGCCGCGGCCGCGCGTCACGTAGCCGATCACCTTGTCGCCCGGCACCGGCTGGCAGCACTGGGAGTAGCGCACCATCAGGTTGCTCATCCCCTGCACCCGCAGCGGCGCCGCCGCCTGCTCGCCCCGCACCCGCGACACCAGCCGCTCGAACGCGGACGGTGCCTTGGGCGCCTCCTCCACCGCCTCGGGCCAGAGGGCGCGCATCACCGCGGACGGGCCCAGGTCACCGCGGCCCAGGGCGGCGAACAGGTGCTCCGCGTTCTCCAGCCCCAGCGCGCGGGCGGCCTCGCCGAAGCGCTCCTCCGACACCCGCTCGCGCCGCGCCTTGCGGATCTCGCGCTCGATGAACTCGCGGCCCAGCCGCGCGCTGTCGCCGAACTCCTCTTCCTTGATCCACTGGCGGATCTTGTTGCGCGCCCGGGCCGTCTTTACGAACGCCAGCCAGTCGCGCGAGGGGCGCTGCTTGGGATCGGTGAGGATCTCCACCTGGTCGCCGTTCTTGAGCTCGCGGGTGATGGGCGTGAGCCGTCCGTTCACCCGCGCGCCGGCGCAGTGCAGCCCCACCTCCGTGTGCACCGTGAACGCGAAGTCGATGGGCGTGGCCCCCTTGGGCAGCTGCTTCACGTCGCCCATGGGGGTAAAGACGAAGATCTCGTCCTGGAACAGGTCGATGCGGAGGAATTCCATGAACTCCTCCGGCTCGCGCGTCTCCTGCTGCCACTCCAGCACCTGCCGGAACCACGTGAGCGTCTCGTCCACGTCGTCCCCCGGCCCCCGGCGCGCGCCGTCCTTGTACTTCCAGTGCGCCGCGATGCCGTACTCCGCCGTGCGGTGCATCTCGCGCGTGCGGATCTGGATTTCGTACAGCCGCCCGCCCGGACCAAAGATGGTCGTGTGCAGCGACTGGTACATGTTGCTCTTGGGGGTGGCGATGTAGTCGTGGAACCGCTCCGTGAGCGGCGTCCAGCGGTTGTGGATCACCCCCAGCGCGTGGTAGCAGTCGGCGATCGTGTCCACGATCACCCGCACCGCCATCAGGTCGTAGATCTCGTCATAGTTCTTTTCCCGCTGCACCATCTTGCGGTAGATGGACCACAGGTGCTTGGGCCGCCCCGTCACCTCGCAGTCGATCCCCGCGCCGCGCAGCTCCGCCTCCAGCGGCACCCGCAGGTTCTCGATCCACTCCTCCCGCTCGCGCCGCTTCTCCGACACGCGGCGCGCCAGCTCCTTGTAGGGCTCCGGCTCCAGGTACTTGAAGCAGAGGTCCTCCATCTCCCACTTGATGGCGGCCACGCCCAGCCGGTGCGCCAGCGGCGCGTAGATGTCGCGCGTCTCCTGGGCAATGCGGCGGCGCTTTTCCTCCCGCAGCCAGTCCAGCGTCCGCATGTTGTGCAGGCGGTCGGCCAGCTTGATCAGGATCACGCGGGCGTCCTGCGCCATGCTCAGCAGCAGCTTGCGGAAGTTCTCCACCTGCTGCTCGGTGCTGGTGCGGAACTGCACCTTGGCGATCTTGGTGAGCCCGTCCACCACCGTGACCACCTCGTCGCCGAACGCGTCGCGAACGTCGTCCAGCGTGGCGCTGGTGTCCTCCACCACGTCGTGGATGAGCCCGCCCGCGATGGTGGCGCTGTCCAGGTGCAGGTCGGCCAGGATCCTGGCCACCTCGATGCAGTGGACGATGTAGTCCTCGCCCGAGTGCCGCTTCTGCCCCGCGTGCGCCATGGCGCTGAACTCGTACGCGCGCGCGATGAGCTCCAGGTCCAGCCGGTCGGCGTACGGCTGCACCGCCGCGAACAGGTCGGGTGGCAGAATGCCGCGGGCATGCTCCAGCGCGCCCTCGGCCGCCGGGATCGCGGGGGCGTGCGACGCCATCAGCCCTCTCCCGCGCGGGAAAGGGCCGTCCGCGCCGGCCGGGCGGCGGCGCGGCGATGCGGGGGCATCGGTACGGAGTACCTCATGCAGGCAATGTAAGCGTTTGGGGCGCCCCCTCACCACCCCGACGACATCTGTCCCTCTTCGGAGAACGACCAGTACCGCTGCTCGCCGATGATGATGTGGTCCAGCAGCCGCACGCCCAGCAGCGCGGCGGCGCGCTCCATGGACGCGGTAAGCACCCGGTCGTCGGGGGAGGGGCGCGGCTCGCCGCTGGGGTGGTTGTGCACCGCCACCATGCTGTGCGCGCCCTCGCGCAGCGCCGGGCCAAAGACGTCGCGGATGTGGACGGGGCAGGTGTCGACGGTGCCCTGCGCCACCCGCTCCATGCCCAGGAGCTCGTTCTGGGCGTTGAGCAGCAGCACGTGGAACTCTTCGTGGCGCAGGTCGCGCATGCGCACGTGCACGTGCTCGAACACGTCGCGGGCCGACGAGAAGCGGTGCACGTCGCGCCGCACCTCCTGGACGGCGCGCCGTCCCAGGTCCAGGGCGGCCAGGATCTTGGCGGCCTTGGCCGGCCCGATGCCGGGAACGCTGCACAGCTGGGAGAACGGCGCCATCATGATGCGGCGCAGCGGCTGCCGGTCCCGGCGCCCGTCCTCGCCCGGCTCGGGCTCGCCCTGCAGCGCCCAGGCCAGCAGGTCGCCGGCCACGTCCAGGGCCGAGCGCGCCGGCCGCTCGTCGGTGGCGGGCATGCCCGTTTCGATGAGCAGCGCCAGCAGCTCGCGCGACGAGAGCGACCCCGGCCCCAGGGTGCGCAGCCGCTCGCGGGGGCGGTCGGTGGCGGGCCATTCCTTGATCTTGAGGGCTCCGGACTCCAGGCAGGGGGCAACGGCGGGCATGGCATGCTCCGGGCGAGAGGGGTGCCTGCGGCCTCGCGGCCATATCCGAACAAAAACCGAAAGTAACATATGGACGCCGTGCCCAAACCACCAGACCCGGGAAGTGCGTGAGTGCGTGAGTGCGTGAGTGCGGAGGATAGCCCCTTTTGACCACACGAGAAAACCCCGGGACCTCACTCGGTCCCGGGGCTCTCGTCCCGCTATTCCCTATTCCCTATTCCCTATTCCCTATTCCCTATTCCCTATTCCCTCACACGTTCCGCCCGTGGCACTGCTTGTACTTCTTGCCACTGCCGCACGGGCACGGATCGTTGCGCCCCACCGTCTGCGCCGCGCTGGCGGGCGCGGGGGCCGGCGTCTCCTCGCGGTTGGTGCGCATGGGCTGCGCGCGGGGCGGCACCGCCGTGTACGGGTTCACCCCCAGTGACGGACGCCGCGGCTGCGGGGGCATCTGCTGCGCCTCTTCGGCCACGCCCAGCTCCGCGTCGGCCGTGGGACCCGAGAAGGTCATGGGCGGCGGCGGGGGCGGGGGAGGCGCGGGCGCCAGCTGCGCGCGGAACACGAACTTGGCGATGGAGGCGTACATGTCCGTCATCAGGTCCTCGAACATGTCGTACGCTTCCTTCTTGTACTCCAGCAGCGGGTCCTTCTGCCCCCACCCCCGGAAGCCGATGGAGGCCTTGAGGTGGTCCAGGTCGTACAGGTGGTCCTTCCACTTTTCGTCGATGGTGGAGAGCACCACGAAGCGCAGCACCGCGTCAGCCGCCTCGCCGAAGCGGTCCAGCTTGTCGTGGTACTGCTCCCGCGCCCGGTCCACCACGTACTCCTCCAGCTCGTCGCGGCTGGCGAAGCCGTCGCCCACCCCCTGCTCGTTGGGCAGCCGGTCGGCGTTGACGAAGAAGTCCAGCATCAGCCGCTGGCGCAGCCCGGCCAGGTCCCAGTCGTCCGACGCGGCGCTGGCGGGGGCGTACTCCTCCAGCACGGCGGGGATGGCGCGCTCGATCATCTCCCACACCTCGCCCTTGAGCTCCTCGCCGCCCTCGAGCGCAAAGGTGCGCAGGTCGTAGATGACCTCGCGCTGCTGGTTCATCACGTCGTCGTAGTCCAGCAGCCGCTTGCGCGCCTCGAAATTCTGCATCTCCACGCGCTTCTGCGCGCCGCCGATGGAGTTGGTGATCCACGGGTGGGTGATCACCTCCCCCTCCTCGGCGCCCAGGCGGTCCATGATGGCCGCGATGCGCTCGCTGCCGAACAGGCGCATCAGGTCGTCTTCCAGCGACAGGAAGAACTGCGACGCGCCCGGGTCGCCCTGGCGGCCGGCGCGGCCGCGCAGCTGCCGGTCGATGCGCCGCGACTCGTGCCGCTCGGAGCCGATGATGTGCAGCCCGCCCGTCTCGATCACGTAGTCGTCGGGCTGCTGCGTCAGGTCCACGGCGGCCTCCGGGTCCGGCGAGGTGCCGAGCACCTTGAGCTCCAGCCCGCGCTGCTTCGCCCATCCCACGGTCCGCGGCTCGGTGACGCCCGCGCCCAGCTTGATGTCGGTGCCGCGGCCGGCCATGTTGGTGGCGATGGTCACCGCCCCCGGCTGGCCCGCCAGGCGGACGATCTCGGCCTCGCGCCGGTGCTGCTTGGCGTTCAGCACCTCGTGCGGCACGCCCGCCCGCTTGAGCATGCGCGACAGCGTCTCCGACACGTCCACGCTCACCGTGCCCACCAGGACGGGGAGCTCCATCGTGTGCAGCCGCCGCACCTCTTCGATGATGGCGTTCAGCTTCTCGCGCTTGGTCTTGTAGACCAGGTCGTGCCGGTCCTGCCGCTGGATGGGGCGGTTGGTGGGGATCACCATCACGTCCAGCGTATAGATCTGGTGGAACTCCCCCTCCTCCGTCTCGGCGGTGCCCGTCATGCCGCCGAGCTTGTCGTACATGCGGAAGTAGTTCTGGATGGTGATGGTGGCCAGCGTCTGCGTCTCGGCCTTGACCGCCACCCCCTCCTTGGCCTCCACCGCCTGGTGCAGTCCGTCGGACCAGCGCCGGCCGGGCATCATTCGGCCGGTGAACTCGTCCACGATCATCACCTCGCCGTTCTGAATGACGTACTGCTCGTCCCTGTTGAAGAGCGTGTACGCCTTCAGCAGCTGGTGGATGACGTGGATCTTCTCGCTCTTTTCCGCGTACTCGCGCTCCAGCACCTCCTTGCGCTCGCGCTTTTCGTCCAGCGAGAGCGAGGCGTCCTCCTCCACCCGGTGCACGGCCTCGGAGATGTCGGGCACCACGAAGGCGTCGTGGTCGTCCGGGGCCAGCACGTCCAGCCCCTGGTCCGTCAGGTGGATGGTGTGCCCCT
>DATABT010000981.1:0-7189 GCA_036259455.1 Longimicrobium sp.
TGCTGGTGATCCGGCCCACGGCTCGGTCCTCGACCCGCTTCTGTGCGGCGCATCGGAGGCGGGTCCCGGGACGTGCGGCCAGCCATGAGCGTGGGTGAGTAGATTTCTCAGTCGGCGCAACAAGATCCTGCATGAGGCAAGCCCTCGTGGGCGCCTCCTTCGAAATGACAGCTCACGGCGCAGACTTCGTGCGTGCAACGAAGTCGGCGATTGAACCATTTATTATTATTTCCATGGGAAGCCTCCGCGAAAGCCGGCGAAGCGGCTCGCGATTCAGCCGCCCACCTGCGAGAGCGCACGCAGACCGCCCGAGCCGGCGTCGCTCCCCTGCACCAGCCAGTGGCGCTCGGGCTTGACGGCCAGCGTGTGGCGGATGAGCGGCTCCAGCGCCTCCCCGCGGCGCAGCGGGTCGCGCAGGTTGGTCTGGATGTGGCCGAACAGGCAGGGACGCAGCTGCCCGTCGGCCGTGAGCCGCATGCGGTTGCAGCGCTCGCAGTAGTTGTGGCTCATGGGGGTGATGACACCCACCGTTCCCGCCGCACCAGGGAAGGCGAAGTAGCGCGCCGGACCGTTTCCCGCCGGGCCGCGCACCGGCTGCAGGTCGCCGATCCGCCGCACCGCGTCCAGCATCTCGTCCGCCGAGACGAACTCGTCCGCCGAGACGTCCAGGTTGTCGCCCGTGGGCATCACCTCGATGAAGCGAACGTGCCAGGGCCGCTCGCGGGTGATGGCCGCGAAGTGCGCCACCTCGTCGTCGTTGCGGCCGCGCATCACCACGCAGTTCACCTTGATGGGCGCGAACCCCGCCCGCTCCGCCGCCCCCAGCCCGCGGAAGATGGCCTGCGCCGAGCCCTCGCGGCGCGAGATGGCGTCGATGCGGTCCGGACGCAACGAATCCAGCGACACGTTCACGCGGTCCACGCCGGCCGCGCGCAGCTCGTCCGCGTACTCCTCCAGCAGCACCGCGTTGGTCGAAAGCGCCACGTCCTCGATCCCCGGCACCGTGCGGATCATCCGCACCAGCGCCGGCAGGTCGCGGCGGACGAGCGGCTCGCCGCCGGTGATGCGCACCTTGCGCAGCCCCGCGCCCGCCATCACCCGCACCACCTCCGCGATCTCCTCGTAGCTGAGGATCTCGTCCCGCCGAAGCCAGGGGAGGCCTTCCTCCGGCATGCAGTAGACGCAGCGCAGGTTGCACTTGTCCGTGACGGAGATGCGCAGGTACTCGATGCGCCGCCCGAACCCGTCCGCCATGGGTCCGGATTGCGGCACCGGACGCGCGGGCGCCACGGGAATGCCGCCCAGCTGGACGAGGCCGCTCATGGCGCCGCCTCCGCCGCCGGGGTGAACCCGGGGACCCACTCCGTGTCGCCGTCCACGTATCCCTCGCGCTTCCAGACGGGCACGCGCTGCTTGAGCTGCTCGATCACGTAGCGCGACGCCTCGTACGCCTCCGCGCGGTGCGGCGACGCGACCGCGATGGCCACGCTCGCCTCGCCCACGTCCAGCCGGCCAACGCGGTGCACCACGTGGATGGCGCCGGTGCCGAACGTCTTCCGCGCCTCGTCCGCGATGCGCAGCATTTCCTTCTGCGCCATCGCCGCGTACGCGGAATACTCCAGCTGGCTCACCGCGCGCCCGTCGTTCTCCTGGCGCACCACGCCCCAGAACAGCAGCGCCGCGCCGTCCGCGGGGGTCAGCGCGCCGCCCAGCATCCGCGCGGGATCGATGGGCGCTTCGGTCACCAGGGCCAGGTTGCCGTCCATGGTCAGCCGCCCGCCACGGGGGGGATGAAGGCCACCTCGTCGCCGTCCGCCAGCTCCGTCGCCAGCGGCGCGTAGTCCATGTTTACCGCCACCACGGGCGATTCCGGCAGCCGCGCCAGCCCGCCGCCGCGTGCGCGCAGGCTCCCCACCAGGTCCGCCACGCGGGCGCCGGAGGGCAGCTCCACCGCCAGTTCGTCGTGGCCGGCCATGTCGCGGTACGTGGCGAAGAACAGGGAGCGGACGATCATCGGGGCGGCAAAGTGCGAAAGTGCGAGAGTGCGAAAGTGGTCGCGATGGTTCCCCAGCAGACGCGCGGGGGCGAGTCTTACGGCGCCGCGCTGCGCGGGGACCCCTCACCCCCGGCCCCTGTCCCGCGCAGTTTGCGGGAGAGGGGAGAACCCGGATCTCGCGCGACTGTCATTTCGAGGGAGGCGCCGCGCGATCCTTCCCGTTGGCGGACAACCAGGGCGCCGACCGAGAAATCTACCCGGTTGATCTGGTGCTCCGCCGCGCGCCCGGATCTCGCCCGTACAGTCCGCGAAGGCGGCGCGAAGGCGCACTCCGTGACGTTCCAGCCGCGGATTCAACCGCCTGACGCGAGGCCGGCGTACGCGCACCAGACCGGCCTCCCGCCGCCTGCGCACTCCGTTTCTGTAGATGAAGATAACGCAATCGGGCGCGGGCGGGATACACCGCCGCCCCGCGCGGGTTCGGCGCGGGGCCGCGGATGCGGATCAGCCCGCGCCGGACGCGCCGGGGCCGGGCACGTTCTGCCGCACCTCCTCCGGGGGGGCCAGCGTGCTGAGAAACTGCGAAAGCTCGTGGTGCAGCCGGCTGGTGGACCCGCGCACCAGCGTGCGCCCGTCCTGCGTTCCCGTGCCGATGGTCACCTCGCCGGCCTCGGTGCTCAGCTTGATGTGCTGCTCGCTGGCGTCTTCGTCGAACGCGCCATACGGCGTAAGGCGCAGCGTGAACCACTCGCGGGCGCGCTGGATCACTTCCGGCGCCGGTACGTCGGTGAGCACTTCCTGGATGAGCATCAGCGGTCTCCGTGTGGGCTGGTGGCGCCCGGAGGAATCGGCAGGATAAGTGCCAGATGGGTACGAAGGTGCGTGAGTGCGGGAGTGCGTGAGTGGCCCGAGGGCGTCGAGCCCCCCGACGCGCAGCCGCGACGGCGGCCTGTGCGGTGCCATCGGCGAATTCTTCATTCGCTCCCGCGCGGACGGCACGCTACCCATCGGACTCGCGATGAGGATCGCGCGGGAGCCTGTAGCGGGTCCCTTCGTCCGACCGTCCGCGCGAGACACGGATGAAGCGCATCGCGAAGGCCGATCCTCACCCGGATTCTGTGCACCGCGTGCGAGTTGCGGCGCGATCGCAATGCGCCGTACGCCGGCAAACGAAGCCAAACCGCTCCGCACGGCGATATCTGGACACCTCCATCCGTACAACGCACATCTGAACGAGCAACCCTGCACGTCCGCACATCGGCGTGAATGAATCGGTGTTTTTTCCCGGCGCCCCAGCTGTACCCACGAATCCGCTCCCGTGTTATCCCCTTTTGTTTCGTGAAAGGTTTGGTTATACTCGGAACACGCGGCAACGACCACACGTACAACAGCCCGAACGAACGCTCCCCCGCGATCGCGGATCGATGAGGGGAATCGCACACGAGAGCGGCCCACGACGGCCCCCAACCGGCACAGCGGCCGGTGCGGGGGTCGTTTTCGTCGCCAGGAAAGGAGGTACTCCCGTGATGTCCTCTCAGCCCCTGCCCGCCCTTCCGGAGGACCCGGTCACCGGCCGCCTGCTGCGGCTGGCGGCCAGCTGCCCGCGCTGCGGCTCGCGCCCCGCGGTGCGCGTGGCCCCCGAAGTGGTGCGGGCCGTCTCGGGACACGCGCCCGAGGCCCGCCTGGCCACCTACCAGTGCCAGCGGCGCCGCTGCGGCGCCATCTTCGACCTCACCGCCAGGGCGTTCCAGCAGGCGTCATGAAACCCATGGGTTGACGGAACGGCTGTTCCTGGTTAGCCTGGATGGAGAACGATGAGAGAACGGGCTCGCACAGGCCCCTCACCGGCACAACGCCGGCGGAGGGGCCTTTTTCGTTGCCGCGTTCCCGCCCTTCCCCGACCACCGCCACCGGCGGAACCGACGGAACACAGGCGCCGGGCTGCATCCGGCGCGACCGATCCATCGAAAACGGCCGACCCAGAGG
The DNA here is from genome assembly GCA_036259455.1 of Longimicrobium sp. Taxonomy (GTDB): domain Bacteria; phylum Gemmatimonadota; class Gemmatimonadetes; order Longimicrobiales; family Longimicrobiaceae; genus Longimicrobium. Next base: position 3,983 of record DATABT010000981.1, read on the forward strand.
CCACCCGGCACAGCGCCCGGGGGGGCCTCTTCGCCTGCCCGTATCTCACGTGCCGACGAGCGCCCCCAGCGCGGACCCACGCGGTCCGCGGCCACCGCAGCCCGGGCGCACGTGCAACCCTCCTCGCCGAAGGAGCCGCCTGCCCCGGGAACCCGCATCCGCCCGGCGCGGCCCTCCGCCGCCGCCGGCACGCAGGCACCGCCCGCCGCACCGGCGGGCACGGCAGCAGGAGGATGGGATGGCAAAGGCACACACGCTCGTTGACAACTTCAACGACAACACGCGCGACGGGACCCGGTGGTACGCCTACGGCGACTGGGCCGAGGTCAACGGCCGGCTGGAGCTGCGTCCCACCGGCGCCGCCGGCAACTACGCCGGGTACGAGTCGGCCACCACGTACGACCTGCGGGGCTCCGAGGTCTCGTTCGAGCTGGTGCAGGCGCTGCGCGCCGTCTCGTCGGCCGGGTTCGACCTGGAGATCGAGAAGGATTCCACGCACCGCATCATCTTCTCCGTGGAGAACGGCCGGCTGGAGGCCCAGCAGGACCTGGCCGGCACCCTCACCGTGCTCACCACCCAGGGCTACGACCCGCGGCGGCACCGCTGGATGCGCGTCCGCGAGCGGGTGGGCGTCATCTACTGGGAGACCTCGCCCGATGGCGCGCAATGGGAAACCATCCACTCCGCCGCGGCGCCGTTCGCCGTGGACGCGGTGCAGGTGGAGCTCGACGCCGGCTGCTACGCCGACACGCCCTACCCCGGCGTGTGCATCATCGACAACATCAACACGCCCGCCACCAGCGGCCGCCGCCGCGTGGACGAGCGCCGCGACGCCGCCCTGGCCGTGCGCGCCCGCGCCGCGGACATCGCCGGCGGCCGCACCCACGACGCGCACGCCAACAACAACGACGAGGTGAACTACCCCGCCCTGTCGTTCCCCGGCAACTACAGCAAGGGGCTGCGGCACGACGGCGTGGGCGATCCCGAGCCCGTTTCCTACGGCAGCATGCTGCGCGCCCTGGAAAGCCGCGACCCCGCCGACTTCGAGGAGATCATCCTGGGCGACCTGCCGTCCGGAACGGCGCGCGTCAAGCTCACCAACCCGCAGGCGGGGCTGGCCTTCGAGCTCGACGGCGCCGACACGCAGGAGATCACCCAGCCGCCGGCGCCCCGCTTCGACAGCGCCCGCGCCGCGCACGAGATGGGCGAGCTGTACTGGATGGCCGTGGCGCGCGACGTCCACTTCAACGCGTACGGCAGCAGCCCCGTCATCGCCAACGCCGTGTCGTCGCTCAACAGCGAGTTCCCGCTGTACGGCGGACCGCGCCCCGTGACCACGGCCAACGTCTTCCGCGGCGTCTTCGCCGGCACGCAGGCGGGGCCGTACGTGTCGCAGTTCCTGCTCAAGGGGAACGCCGACCCGCGCAAGCCCGACGGCATGGGGCGCGACGCCGACGAGGGGTACATCACCTACGGCACGCTGGTGATCGACCAGCGGCAGCTGACGGTGCAGCCGGGGGTGGACTACCTCACCAGCCACGCGACCTGGCTGGACGCGCAGAACGGCAAGGACCTGCGCGGCGGCGACCAGTTCGACACGGTGCGCCGCTTTATCCGCAACCTGCGCGACGGCACGGCCTTCGTGCACTTCGACCAGCCGGCCAACGCGTTCTACAACGCCGCCTTCATCCTCATGGCAGAGCCCAGCGGCAACCAGCTCACGGGCGTGGGCGCCGGGCGGCCCATGATCGACCTGGAGTTTCCCAAGGACCAGGGAAACCCGTACGATCCGCCGGGCAGCGCGGGCGATTCGAAGACGCAGGCGGGCTTCGCCACCTTTGGCCCGCTGCACCTGCTGGAGGCGCTGATCGAGGTGCAGGCGCGGGCGGCGCGCGCCGTCTGGTGGCAGAAGTGGGGCGTGCACCGCAGGTTGCGGCCGGAGGAGTACGGCGGCCGGGTGGACAACCACCTCAAGGGGCGCCGCACCTACCCCATCGACGCCAGCATTCGCACCTCGCTGCAGTCGGGCGGGCTGAGCGCGTACTTCCCCTCCACGGGCTCGTACCTGCTGCCGCAGGCCTTTGCCGAGGGCGCGCCCACCCACCCCGCGTACGGCGCCGGGCACGCCACCATCAGCGGGGCGTGCGCCACCATCCTCAAGGCGTTCTTCGATGACGGCAAGACCATCGAGAACCCGGTGCAGGCCAGCACCGACGGGCTGTCGCTGGTGGCGTACACGGGGGCGGACGCCGGGCAGATGACGGTGGGCGGCGAGCTGAACAAGCTGGCCAGCAACATCTCGCTCTTCCGCAACGCGGCCGGCGTGCACTGGCGCACGGACGACGTCGAGTCGCAGCTGCTGGGCGAGCGCATCGCCATCCGGCTGCTCCAGGAGATGAGCCTGACCTTCAACGAGGATGACGCGTTCTTCCAGATCACCCGTCTGGACGGCCGAACCATCCGCATCTACGACGGAATCGTGGACCTGGACGTTTGACGTTCCGGGTCCTGGACCCGCCGCCCGTCCGGAGCCTCCGGGCGGGCGGCGCCACCCGGGCCGCGGCCCGTTCCGCTGCGCCCGCGAAACCGGCTGCGACCCATGCTGATGACCACGATCCTGCAGACTGGGCCGCCCGTGGCCCCCGGAGCGGAGGTGCTGCCCGGCCAGCCCGACGGCACCCTGGAGACGGTAGGGCTGGCACTGCTGGCATACGGGCTGGTGCAGGTGCTTTCCCGCGTGCTGGACAAGGTGCTCACCGCCCGCGCCGAGCACCCCCCGCCCGCCACCGGTGTTTCCGCCGGCGCGAACGGCGGCGGCTTTCGCGACGAGGACCGGCGGCGGCTGGAAAAGGCGTTCGAGATGCTGACGGCGGAGCGGGAGAAGCTGCAGCGCCTGACCGAGGCGGTCTCCGCCATCCACGAGAACACGCGCTGGCTGGCGGAGCAGCGCGGCCGCACCGACCCGGCGGACGGCCAGCCGCTGATGTACTGCCGCGCCCGTGCCATGGTGGAGCAGCTCAACACCCAGCAGCGCCTGGTGGGGCAGGCCCTGGACGAGCTGCGCACCCTGAACCGCCAGAACGAGACCATGCTCCGCAAGCTGCGCGCGCTCTGGCGGCGGGTCAGCCGCTGGCGGCCGGGGTGATCGGGTGATCGGGTGATCGGGTGCAGTGAGCGGGGGATTCAGGCGCACGCACGATCTGTCAT
>DATABT010000982.1:0-2201 GCA_036259455.1 Longimicrobium sp.
CGCGGGAACCGGAGGACACGGCCGAACAAATCCCGGCACTTCGCCGTCGGAGCGAGTGCCCAGGATGGATGCTCCCCTGAACCAGGAAACCGCCTCAGCGCCCCCTTGACGAAAGATCCCGTAGTACTATGACAGCCGCGGGGCGAGCGACTTTCATCCCACAGGGTGCGCGTAGCGCCGAATGACTCAGGAAAACAACTGTGTTCGCTGATTCGTCATAAACCCGTTTTCACCTCTCCCCCTCTCCGCCAGGAACGAGCCCCTACTCCCGGTCCTCCGCGCGGCGCAGCTTCAGCGGGGTCACGGCGCATTCGCCCACGCCGTGTCCCTCCACGGCCGTCACCTCGAAGCGCACGTCGTCCCACTCCACCGCGTCGCCGACGACGGGCGGGCGGTCCAGCAGCGCCAGGACCAGGCCGCTGACCGTGTCCACCTCCGGGTGCTCCAGCACCACGTCCAGTTCCTCGCCCACCTCGCCGATGCGCATGGTCCCCGGCACGCGCAGGCGGCCCGCATCGTCGCGGTCGGCGCCGGGGCGCTGCACCCACCCCTCCTCGATCTCGCCCACCACCTCCTCGAACAGGTCCTCGATGGTGATCACGCCCGCCGTGCCGCCGTGCTCGTCCATCACCACCGCCATCTGGCTGTTCACGCGCCGCATGGCCCCCAGCACCGCGTCCATCCCCGCCGTCTCGGGGATGAAGGGCACCTCGCGCACCTCCGACGGACGCAGCGCGCGGCGGTTGGGCATGCGCCGCAGGATGTCCTTGATGTGCACCACGCCCACGATGTGGTCCAGGCTCCCCTCGTACACGGGGTAGCGCGTGTGCGGCGTCTGGCGCAGGATGCGCAGCATTTCCTCCGACGGCGCGCCGGCGGGAATGCCGGCCACGCGCACGCGGGGAATCATCACCTCCCCCGCCGTCAGCTCGCCGAACTCCAGGAGCTCCTGCACCACGTCGGCGCTCTCGCTGCGCAGCATCCCCCCCGCCTGGCTCTCGCGGACGATGAACTGCAGCTCCTCCGGCGTGCGGTAATGCTCCCCGCTCGCCACGAAGCGGTTGATCCCCGCCATCTTGAGGAGCCAGTTGCCGATCCCGTTCAGCGCGATCACGGGGAGAATGACCACGCGCTGGATGGCGAGGACGATGGGCGTGACGATGAGCGCCGCCCGGTCCGCCGACTGCAGCGCCAGCGACTTGGGGATCATCTCCCCCACCACGATGTGAAAGTAGGTGAGGATGGCGACCGCCAGGATGCTGGCCAGCGTGTGCGCCGCCGCCTCGCGGATGGGCCCCAGCCCGTCCAGCCCGCCGGCGATCCACTCCGCCAGCACGTGCTCGCCGTACATGCCCAGCCCCAGCGAGGCGATGGTGATCCCCAGCTGCGCCGTGGCGATGTAGCGGTCCTGCCGCCGCGGGTCGCGCAGGATCCCCGCGACCACCCGGGCAATGGCGTCGCCCTCCGCCGCGCGCCGCTCGATGGCCGCCCGTGGCGCGCCCACGATGGCGAACTCCGCCGCCACGAAGAGCGCGTTCAGCAGGATCAGCAAGGTGATGATGAGGATGGGCACGAGCTTATCCATCGTGCTCCTCCTCGTCCGCCGCCCGGCGCGACGCGTACGGCGTCGCCAGCACGCTGGCCACCGCGTGCCCGGAGACGCTCTCCACCTCCACCCGCACCCCGTCGATCTCCACCGTCTCGCCCGTGCGCGGCACGTGCCCCAGCTCCTCCATCACCCGCCCGCCCACCGTGTCGGCCTCGCCCTCCCACAGCATGCCGATCCACGGCTCCGCCTCGTCCAGCCGCATCCAACCCGGCAGGCGCACCCGGCCGTCCTCCAGCTTTTCCGGGCGCTGCTCGTCCACGCGGAACTCGTCGGCGATCTCGCCCATCACCTCCGTGAGCACGTCGTCCAGCGTCACCAGGCCGGCCACGCCGCCGAACTCGTCCATCACGATGGCCACGTGGCTGCGCCGCTCCCGCATCAGCGTCAGCAGCCGGTCCGCCGTCACGCTATCGTGCACCATCAGGATGGGCCGCATCAGCTCGCGGATGGAACGCACCCGCCCCGCCTCCAGGTATCCGCGGAACAGGTCCTTGGTGTGCAGCAGCCCCTCCACGTGGTCGATGTCGCCGCGGTAGACGGGCAGGCGCGTGTACGGCGTCTGCGCCATCCGCGTGAGCACCTGGTCAATGGG
>DATABT010000983.1:0-10298 GCA_036259455.1 Longimicrobium sp.
GAGAGGCAGAGCAGCGGAGGGGGACCGAGGAATCCCTCTGCTTCTCTGCCTCTCTGCTGCTCTGCGCCTCCAAAACCGTTCCCTGACCCGGCCCGGGATCAGGGGACGATGCTTTCTACCGGCGAGGATCCTCGTCGATCAGGCCGGTGCTGGGGACGGGCTGCACGGAGCCCTGCACCGTCAGCGGCTCGTGCTCATCCCCCTCGATCACGGCCGCTTCGTCCACGTCGCGGTCGCCCACGTCGTCCACGATCATCACCAGCGCGGCGGCCACCAGCAGCGACGCGCCGCCCACCATCACCATGTACAGCGACGCGTTGGGGTTGTCGGCCCCGAAGAACGTACGGATGATGCGCCCGAACAGCAGCGCCGCCAGGATCTCGGGAATGACGATGAAGAAGTTGAAGACGCCCATGTACACGCCCATGCGGTGCGGCGGCAGCGCGCCGGCCAGGATGGCGAACGGCATGGACAGGATGGACGCCCAGGCGATTCCCACGCCGACCATCGTCAGCACCAGAAGGTACTTGTCGTTGATCATGTACACGCTCAGCAGCCCCAGCCCGCCGCAGGCCAGCGCCAGCGCGTGCGTCACCTTGCGGCTCGTGGCCGCCGCCAGCTTCGGAAGCAGGAACGCGATGGCGAAGCAGACGATGGAGTACACGGAGAACATCAGCCCGCCCCACTCGATCCCCTCCGCGTACACATCCGACTGCGTGTCCCGGGCCCCGAACACGTGCGACGCCACGGTGAGGCCAAAGAACATCCACATGCAGAACAGGCCCAGCCAGGTAAAGAACTGCACCACGGCCAGCTGCTTCATGGTCCTGGGCATGTCGCGGATGGCGCTGCCGATCTCCGCGAACAGCGCCACCACCCGCTGCATGGGCGTGCTGCTGCGGCGCGAGCGCTCGAACGCCGCCATGTCCTCCGGCGGGAACTCGGTGGTGGTGAACACCGTCCACAGCACCGCCAGAAGGAAGACGGCGGCGCCCACCTGGAAGCTGTACTTCACCGTGAGGGGGATGCCGCTCTCGGTGTTGCCCGTGACGCCCATGGCGCGGAACAGGAACGGCAGGGCGTTGGCCAGCGACGCGCCCACGCCGATGAAGAACGACTGCATCACGAAGCCGGCCGTGCGCTGGCTGGCGTCCAGCTTGTCGGCCACGAAGGCGCGGAACGGCTCCATGCTGATGTTGATGGAGGCGTCCAGGATCCACAGCAGCGCCGCCGCCATCCAGAGCGCGCTGGACGTGGGCATGAAGAAGAGGGCGATGCTGGCCAGGATGGCGCCCACGAGAAAGTACGGACGCCGCCGCCCCAGCCGGCCCCACGTACGGTCGCTCAGCGCGCCCACGATGGGCTGCACCAGCAGGCCCGTCATGGGCGCCGCCAGCCAGAGAATGGGCACCTCTTCGGGGCTGGCGCCCAGCCGCTGGTAGATGGCGCTCATGTTCGCGAGCTGCAGCCCCCATCCGAACTGGATGCCGAGAAAGCCGAAGCTCATGTTGAACATCTCGCGGAAGCTCATCCGCGGTCTTCTGGTCACGAGGTCCTCGCGAGGTTCATGGGGGACATGGGTTCAGGTGGAGCGGGGTGGATGTGGTGCTTCTCTACAGACGGATTCGGCGCTGCGCGCGCCCTGTGGAATGAAAGTCGCTCGCGCCACGGCTGTCATTTCGAAGGAGGCGCCCGCGTGATCGCTGCCGGTGCACGGACCTGTGGCGCCGACTGAGAAATCTACTCGCCCGGGCAGGTGCCACGCCTCGCTCGACGGACCTCGTCCGGTTTCCCTTCCATTCCGGGAGGCGCCGCGCCAGACCTTCCTTTACGAAAGACCCTGCGCGCCGACCGAAGGACCGTGCCGGAGTACCCGTGAGGCCGGCTTCCCGGCGCTTCGGCCGGCCCGTCGACGAGCCACCTTTCCACGGCGCCGTGCCGCGCGCGAGCCCCCCTCCCCGGCCCCCCCCCCCCGCAAAGCGCGCGGGGGAGGGAGAATTCGACCGGGCGCGGGCAGGCCCCGCACTGCGTCCGCGGCGAGCCCCTCCCCTGACCCCGCCCCGCTCCTTCCTCGCGGAGAGGGGAGAATTTGCGCGCCCGTCACTGACTCTGCCGCGCGCACACCCCCTCCCCCGGGGTTGGGGAAGGGGGCGCCGGCCGTGGCGAGGAACGAGCGAAAGGCGTGGCGGGGGAGAGGGCCCGTCACGGCCAGGGCGCGCTCAGCTCCATCACGTGGACGGACATGGGCGCCGGTGCGCGCGGCAGATAGCCCTGGACGCGCCCGTCTGCTCCCACGCTCATGCGCGCGCCCAGCGCATCGCCAAAGAGGCTCTCCATGTCGTACTCGCCCGGCGGCAGCGCACCCGGGGCCGAACTGACCGTCAGGCTGGGACCGGGCGTGGCGCGCAGGTTCGCGACGACGAGCACCGCGCGGTCTCCGCCGCGGCGCAGGAAAGCCGCCACGGCATCGCTGCCGGTCGTGAGCGGAACCAGCTCGCCCATGGCCAGCGCGTCGTTCTGCTTGCGCAGGTGGATCAGGCGGCGGTGCAGGTTCAGCAGGCTGTTGGGGTCGGCGTCCTGCGCGGCGACGTTGCGGGTGGCCCAGTCCGCCTGCGGCGCGCGCCATGGCGTCCCCGTGGTGAATCCCCCCGTGGACGTCCAGTGCATGGGCGTGCGCAGGTTCTCGTCCGGCTTGTCGCCCGCGATGCCGATCTCCTCGCCGTAGTAGACGAAGGGAAGGCCGGGGAGCGTCAGCAGCAGCGCGGCCGCGAGCTTCGCCTTGCGCTCATCCCCCTCCAGCACCGTCATCGTCCGCGACTGGTCGTGGTTGCGCAGGAAGGGCGAGTAGCGGTGCGGCGGCAGCCCCTCGCGCTGCAGCCGCTCGTAACCGCGGTACAGGTCGGCGGCGGAGCCCGTGCGCGCGGCCGTGAGGATGTCGTCCGACAGCTGGAACATGAAGTGGCTGGTCAGCTGGTCGGGATAGTAGGGCATGATGGCGCCGATGCTGTCCCACACCTCGCCGACGGTGTAGACGTCCGGCTTTACGCTCGCCAGGTGCGCCGCGTAGTCGCGCAGATAGACGTGCGTCCCCGGCAGGTGCTCCACCTGCGCGCCCTGGCCGCCCTCCACCAGGTGCTTGATGGCGTCCAGGCGGAACCCGTCCACCCCCATCTCCCGCAGCCAGAAGTCGGCGATGCGCTTGTGCTCGGCGACGACCTCGGGGTTCTCCACGTTCATGTCCGGCATTCCGCTCCAGAACAGCCCGAAGTAGTACTCGTCGCCATGCGGCGAGCGGTGCCAGTTGTCGCTTCCCCACGGGTTGCGCACGCCGGGGTGCCGCGCGCTGAACACGTACCAGTCGCGCCGCGGCGAATCGGGGTTGCGCGCCGCCTCCAGGAACCACGGGTGCTCGCTGCTGCTGTGGTTGAGCACCATGTCGACGAGCACGTGAATGCCGCGCCGGTGCGCCTCGCGCATCAGCCGCTTGAAGTCGTCGTTGGTGCCGTACTCGCGGTCCACGCTGTAGTAGTCCACCACGTCGTAGCCGTGGTAGCTGGGCGACTCGGCGATGGGCATCAGCCAGATGCACGACGCGCCCAGGTCGCCCGTGGACTCGGGGTCGCCGTCGTTGATGTAGTCCAGCTTCTGGATGAGGCCGGGAATGTCGCCCACGCCGTCGCCGTCGCTGTCCTGGAACGAGCGGACGAACACCTCGTAGCAGGTGGCGCCGCGCGTCCACTCGGCCGCGGCGGGCTGGGCGGCGGCCGGCGCGGCGGCGAGCAGCGCGGCCAGCGTGGTCCAGCGCAGGGTCGTGGCTCCGGGATGTGTCATGTGCGGTGGCCCTGGAAGGGGATGGATGCCGGTCAGCGAGGCGCGCCCGGCTGCGTCTGCGAAAAGAGCCAGCGATAGGCGGCCGGGAACTCGCGCCGCCAGAACCACTCGGAGTGCGTGCCGTCCGCGCGCACCAACGCCTCCGTCTCCGCGCCCGGGCGATAGCCGGCGGCGGCCAGCGTCTCCACCATGCGCTGGTGGTCGCGCACGTACACCCGCGGCTCGCTCCCCTCCTGCGCGCCGGTGACGAAGTAGAAGCGCGTGCCCGGCCGCGGCGGGGCGGCGCCGGCCGCGTGGGCGAACGCGCTGTCGCCCGCGAACCAGAACGCCGGGCTGAACACGCCCGCCCGGCCGAAGACGTCCGGGTACTCGAGCGCGGCGTAGAGCGAGATCAATCCCCCCATGCTGCTGCCGGCGATCCCCGTGTCCTCGCGCCCGGGGCGGGTACGGAACCGCGCGTCGATCCACGGCTTGAGCGTGTTCACCAGGAAGCCGGCGTACGCGTCGCCCTCGCCACCCGTCTGCATGCGCGCGTTGCGCCAGGGCGAGTACTCGTCCAGCCGCCGCTGCCCGCCGTGGTCCACCGCGACGACGATGACGCCCCGGTCACCGGCGGCGTGCAGCGAGTCCAGCGTCTCGTCCACGCCCCACTCGCCCGCGTAGCTGGTGGCGGCATCGAACACGTTCTGCCCGTCGTGCATGTACAGGACGGGGTAGGTCTTGTCGGACGTGGCGTAATCCGGCGGCAGGTAGATCCACACCCGCCGCGTGCGCCCCAGTTGCGGGATGGCGAACGCCGTGTCCAGCACGGAGACGTTGGGACCGGCGGTGGACGCGATCCGTGGCGCCGTGGCGGGGTCGCGCCACGCGGCAACGGAGGCTTCGTACGTAACGGCGCCGTTCTCGGGGACGGTAAAGCGCCGGTTGCTCACGCCGTCCCCCGCCTGCCCCATCTCCACCGTCTCCCAGGAGCCGCGCGTGAACTTGAACTCCACCGCGCCGCGAATGGATGGCGGCAGGGTGATGACGTACTCGCCGCCGCTGGCCGACAGCCGGTACGCGCTGTCGGCGGGGTTCCAGTTGTTGAACGAACCCGCCACGTAGATGTCGCCCGCCGTCCCCGCCGGCACGCCGGTGATGCGAATGGTCAGCTGCGCGGCGCCGGGCGCGGCGTACAGCAGCCCCGCGACCAGCAGCCCGGCGGCGGCGCGCGACGCGTGCCGTGGATGGACGAGATCGTGGCGCTGCGTCACGCGGTGCTCCCGCACGCCCTGGGAGGGAGCAACGCGCCGGTCACTTCGCACTCCGTCGCGAGCGGGGACGTGGGCGCGCAGGCGGCGCGCACCTCCGCCAGCACCGCCTCCGCCACGGCGCGCATCTTCGTCCGCTGCTGGGGCGGTGGAGAGTTGTATCCCATCCACGCGTAGGTCATCGTCACCACCTCACCGATGGAATCGACGGCGGGCCGACGCGTGACGTGGCCCGTCCAGGGACGCATGGAGACCATGGTGTCGCGCAGCGTCACGTAGAACCCGGGCTCGCGGCGGTCGGCGCGCGGCTCGAGCTCCCTCACGCGCGGCGAGGCGGCCAGGGCGCGCTCCAGGCAGTCCGGGGCCGGCACGGGGCTCAGCGGCTGCCGCACGTTCATGTAGAACACCGGATCGCACGCGCCCAGCAGCACCAGCGCACAGGAAGCGAGCATCCGGCGGATTGGCGGTATCATCCCAAGCCCTCCAGTCGGCGAAAGGCGGACTTTGCGCCCTTCCAGCGGCGAATTCATTGGCTCCGGCCCCACCGAACTCCGCGATCCGCCGTGCCGGACGACGATCGGGCGCATCCGCCGATCATCATCGAAATCATCGCCGTCATCGACCGCACCCTCACCGCGCCGGGCGGATGCGGATGGCCTGGCCGCCGCCGGGCGCCATCTCGATGCGCAGCGTGGCCGACGCATCCACCTCGCGCTGGGTGATACTGACGGGGAGCGGGTTGTCGCGCCAGTTGGCGCCGGGGCCGTCCGCGTAGATCTCCGCCACGTAGCGACGCCCCGCGGGGAGGAAGTCGAGGCGCACGTCGAAGGCGCGCGCCTGCTCGTCGGTGATGGCGCCCACGAACCACTCGTCCTCCCCCTTCGCCTTGCGCGCCACGATCACGTGGTCGCCGATCTCGCCGTCCAGCACGATGGTGGTGTCCCAGTCCACCGCCACGTCGCGGATGAACTGGAAGGCGGGCTGCCCCTCGTAGTTCTCCGGCAGGTCCGCCGCCATCTGCAGCGGCGAGTAGATCACCACGTACAGCGCCAGCTGCCTGGCCAGCGTGGTGCGCGGGCGCGCCTCTTCCGGCCGGCGCGGCGTGCCCGTGGGGCGCTGGATGAGGATGTCGAAGATGCCGGGCGTAAAGTCCATCGGCCCGGAGATCATCCGCGTGAAGAAGAGGATGGTCTCATGCTCCGGCGGATTGCCCCCCTCGCCCCCCCAGGCGTTGTACTCCATCCCCCGCGACCCTTCGCGCGACAGGATGTTGGGCCAGGTGCGCCGCTCGCCGGTGTCCTTGATGGGCTCGTGCACGTTGAGCATGATGCCGTGCCGCGCGGCGGTCTCGATGACCCGGCGGTGGTGGCGCACCATGAACTGCGACTGGTGCGCGTGCCCGTGCTCCGTCCGGTCGCCCACGTACCCCGTCTTGACCGCGCGGACGCCCACGCGCTCGTACAGCGCCATGGCCGAATCCAGCTGGCGCTCGTAGTTGTCGATCATCGTGGCCGTCTCGTGATGGCCGATGAGCGTGAGCCCCTTCGATCGGGCGTAGCGGGCGACCTCCGGCAGGTCGAAGTCGGGATACGACTGGGTGAAGGAGAAGTTGGCCTTCATGGTGTTGAACCAGTCTTCGTCCCACCCCGGGTTCCACCCCTCCACCAGCGTGCCGCCCAGCCCGTTTGCCGCGGCGAAGTCCAGGTACCGCTTTGCGTTGGCGGTCGTGGCACCGTGCCTGGGCCCCTGCCCCCACGTCTCGGTGTTGATGTGCAACCCCCACCAGATGCCGTTGTACTTCATCGGCGTGATCCAGCGCGTGTCGGCGATGCGGCTGGGGGGATTGAGCCTGAGGGTGAGCGTCTGCGGGTGCAGGTCTTCCGGCCGGTCCGCCAGCTGGATGGTGCGCCAGGGCGTGACGAAGGGCCCGCGCCCGCGCACCGCCACGCCGTCGGCCCAGCGGGCCAGCGTGCTCTGCATGGTGCGGTTCTGCGTCCGGGCCAGGTACATGCCCGCGTAGTCCACCAGGTTGGCCTCGTGGATGACGACCTGCGTGCCATTGGTCATCTGCACGGTGAACGGCGTGTGGGCGCTGTCCACCCGGCTCACGGGCGACGATTCGTACAGGATCTCCTGCCGGTCCGGCTCGGGCTGGTTGCTTGGGATCCACCAGGCCTTGCCGTTGTCGGCGAACGCGAACTCGGTGAGCTCCTCCATCATCTCGAACTCGCCGAAGCTCTCGTCCAGCTCGTAGCGGAACGCGACGCCGTCGTCGAAGGCGCGAAAGACGACGTCGAAGCGCCGGCCGCGGCCGCCGGTCTCCGCCACCTGCACGCGCAGCTCGTTGTGGTGGTCGCGCACGTGGGCCACCTCGCCCCACGGCAGCGTCCACGTCTCGTCGTGGCTGTCACGGCTGCTGCCGGTGATGCGTAACCCCGCGCGTAGCGAGTCGCCGCCGCGAAAGGCGAAGCCAAGGCGCGACGGCGTCATCACGTACTGCCCGTTGCGGCGCACGTCGTACCAGAGCGTGCCCTCGCGCACCCCCACGCTCACCTCGTTGCGCCCGTCCGGCGAGGCCACGCGCAGTTCCTCCTGCGCGGCGACGGGCGCGGCGGCCAGGACCGGCGTGGCGAGCGCGGCGCCGAGCGCCAGGGAATGGACGAGGTTTCGCAACCGGCTGTGCAGCATCTACGCTCTCTCCTGAATCTGCTGTCGTGTGGACTACGCCTGACCGGCATCGTGCGACCGGGGCCGCCCGCGCGGGCGCCCCCTCCCGCTCGACGCGCTCGCGACCTCCCCCCCTTCCGGGGGAGGTTGAACTTCGATCGCGCTACGGCAGGGTCTGGAGCGCGTCCGCGCGGGGGCCCCTCCCCCGGCCCCTCCCGCTCGTTGCTCGCGGAGAGGGGAGAACCCCCCAGGTGCGTCGCGCCTCCCTCCCGCGCGCAGTTCGCGGGGGAGGGCCGGGAAGGGGGCTCCGCGCGCAGCGCGACGCTGGAAAACCTGCCCGTCTCCAGATTCACCCCAGCCGCACCGGCCTTTCACCATCCCTCCGCAGGGGGTGGCCGTCCCGTCGTGCGGGCCATCGTCCTCACAATTTCGTCCCGGTGTGGATGGCGATGGCCGTGTTCGCGGGCAAACTCAGCTGCACGGCACCGGCGGCATCCACCGTCACGCTGGCTCCCGCGCAGCCGGCGCCCGCCTTGCCGCCCGTGAGCACGTCGCAGTAGGTGCCGGCGGACAGCCCGGTCGGCGTGGAGACCGTGACCGCGGCGGACTCGCGGCTGATGGCGACGAAGCCCTTGTCGCCGCGGGAGAAGGCGATGGCGTTGTTGCCGTTGTCCCACCAGCGGCCCTGGTCCGTCCCCGCCACCGCGCGCCGGAAGCCGACCATCCCCCGGATGTACGGGTCGCGGTGCTCGCACACCCATCCGCCGGCCGCAGCCGTCTCCAGCGAAGCCGCGCAGACGACGTCGTTCGTCGCGCCGCCGGTGGACGGCGGGCCCATGTCGCGGCCGGCGGCGCTGTTGCGGTCGAAGGCGTAGCCGCTGAGCACGGAGGGATAGCCGTACGGCTGCGCCAGCATCCACACGTTGGCCAGCCGGAACGCCTGCCCGTCGCGGTAGCCGATGCCGCCGGCGCGCTGCGTGTCGTGGTTCTCCAGGAACACGACGGCCTTGTCCGCCGGCATCAGGTTCCACCCGGCAACGGAGAAGTTCTTCAGGTCCGACAGCTTCTGGCTCCCGGTGAAGCGCTCGCCCACGCCGCGGTAGCGGAACTCGGTGATGTCCGCGGCGCCGCCGGTGCCGTACGCCAGGCCGTAGTACTGCTCGCGCCGCACCGCCTCGCCGCCGTTGTCGATGACCTCGGCGAACCAGTACGGCAGAGGTCGCCCCTCCGCGGCCAGCGTCTGGTTCACGCGGTCCAGGATGGCGTCCAGTTCCACCGGCTGGACGTGCTTGGCCGCGTCGATACGGAACCCCGCGACGCCCAGCCGCACCAGCGACACCAGGTAGTCCGCGATCTTCTGCTGCACGGAGGCGGCGCCGGTGTTCAGGTCCGCCAGGCCCAGCAGCTCGCAGTCCTGCACGTTGGCGGCGCTGGAGTAGTCGTTCACGCCGCAGGGGGAGTGGAAGTCCGGCTCCGAGTACAGGCCTGGATAGTTGTACTTCGTGTAGACGGTGCCGTTGCTCCCCGTCCCGGCTCCCGCCGTCATGTGGTTGATGACGGCGTCCACATAGATGTCCACGCCCGCGGCCCTGCACCGGCCCACCATGTCCGTGAACCCGGCGGCCGTCCCGGACCGGCTGCGGCCGAGGGAGTAGCTTACGGGCTGGTAGCGCTGCCACCAGGGCGCGGCGGCGAGGACCAGGTGCTCCTGCGGCGGTGACACCTGCACGACCCGGTAGCCGGCGGGCCCCAGCACGCTCTCGCACTCCTCGGCGATGTCCGCCCATTTCCACTCGAACAGGTGGACGAAGGTGTGGCCGGCGGCGGCGTGGCCGCTGGCGCGGTAGGTCTGCGGCAGCGACGGACGCGATGGCGGCGTCAGCACCGGCGGCCCTGTCGGCGGCCCGTCCCCACCGCCACCGCCGCTGCACCCGCCACCGAGAAGAAGCAGCCCCAGCATGCCGGCCGCGCCGGCGCGCACGCGAGAAATCATTCCAGCGTCACCCAGAAGCATTCGATCGCCGATCGTGTGCACGTCGCCAACCCGCGCGCCCCCTCCACTCGCCCCCTCCGGGCTCGTAAACCTCGCCCACCGCTCCCGGAACCCTGGGGGAGGTTGAACTTCGATCGCGCTCCGGCAGGGTCTGGAGCGCGTCGCGGGGGGCCCTCCCGCGGCCCGGGCCGGGGAGGCGGCGCTCACCACGCCGCGCCGAACCGAGCCCCACCGCCACCCGCCTCGCAAAACCCCGCCGTGCCTCACCAACCCACCCCAGGGCCTGAATGCCATACAGCCCCGCCCCTGCGAGGCGGAGCTGTACGAAATCCTACCGGCGGACCCCGCCGGCCCGGACACTGCCCGGACCGGATGGCTATTCCCTATTCCCTCTTCCCTATTCCCTATTCCCTATTGAGCCCGTCCAGCAAACGGTGTGTCTCGGACGGCAGGGTGGTTCGCCAGAGCGGCTGTCTCATGTCCGCAGGCTGGGAATCGCCCTTTACCCTTCTCTCAAAGTGCCTTTTCAGGGGCTGGGAAACACGTCTCCGGGCCTC
>DATABT010000984.1:0-3163 GCA_036259455.1 Longimicrobium sp.
GGACGGCCGTTTCGCCTGGTCTGACTTTCTACGGATCTGGGCCTCACTCGGAGTAAACGGAGTTTTCTCCTGCCGCTCCGCATGCGGAGCCGTGTGCGCGCAGGTTTCCTTCGTCTGCCCGCGAAGTCAGCGAAGACGGCACGAGCGAACGCCGTTGTCTCCGCCGACTCCGTGTGAGGCCAGTCTTTTCCTCAGCCGCCGATCCAGTAGGAGGCCTTGATGAGGAAGACGTTCTGCGCCGGGCCGTCGAAGATGGCGCGCGTGTCGCGGCCGAAGTCGAAGTCGCCCGAGGGATCGAACCCGCTGCGCTCCTGCTGCCAGACGAAGAAGAGCGTGGATCCCGGGCGGTACTCCCAGCGCAGCACCGCGTTGCCGCGCAGCGACCGCACGTTGAAGTCCGGGTCGCTGAAGCGCACCACGAAGTCGGGATCGTCGGCGGCGGGGAGCGCGGCCGGGCAGTCGCGCGCGGCAACCGGGTCCGCCACGTACACCCCCTCGATGCGGCAGAGGGTGCCGCGCCCGGCGCCGTACTCCGCGAAGGCGAACTCACCCGGCGTGGTGAGCTCCTTGAACCCCGTGTAGCGCCCCGCGGAAACGAACGGCTGCGCGAACATCTGCAGGGACAGCCGCGGGGTGAAGGTCCAGTCCACCCGCGCGCCGACGGAAAAGGTGGTCTGGTCCAGCTCGCCGAAGACGTAGCGGGCACCGTAGGTGTCCGTGGCCCGCGGATCGGCCGTGGTGCGGACGTACTGCGCCGTGTACGCGCCCTGCGAGATGCGCGGCTCCAGCTGCACGCGCACCGCCGAGCTGGGGCGCAGGGTGGACCACGCGCCGATGCTGCGCTCCCGCAGCCCCGACGCGTCCTCGCGGTACCCCACCTCCGTGCCGAAGAAGAGCGGCTTGCGCGAGTCCGTCTCCACCCATGCGTTCAGGTTCCACTGCGACGGCGTGGCGCTCAGCGGGCCGCCGCGGGTCAGCCGGTCGTTCAGGTACTCCGGCCGGAAGCCGGCCTGGACCCCCGCGCCCCAGAAGTTGGTGAAGCTGGCGTTGGCGCTCCCCGCGTACCCGTCCAGAATGCGGTCGCCGCCGAAGTTCCAGGCGCGGAACTGCCACGCCGAGTAGCTGTGATTGCGCAGGATTCCCACCTGCTCGTTCACGCTGCGGCCGATGAAGGTGGCAATGCTGCGCGCGTCCGCCCGGGTGTGGTAGCCCAGGTCGTTGATCTCGAAGCCGGGGCTCACCTCCTTGAGCTGGATGGACGCGTCCCAGCTGCCGGCGTGGGAGAGCGCCACCTCGCCGATGTGCCCCGTCAGGCTGGTGCGGCCCTCATCCACCGAGAGGTAGTCCGCGTCCGGCCGCTGAAAGTAGCGCGCCGAGCTGCGCTGCGTGGACAGAATGACCCCCGGCGTGCCGCTCACCCGCGTTCCCGCCAGGTAGCCGCCCAGCGACCAGGCCCGGTTCCCCCACGTGTGCATGAAGTCGGCGCCGCCCACGTACGCGTCGCGGTGCAGCATCCCCTCCAGCGCCTCGTCGCCCAGTTCGCGGTTGGCGGCGGTGAACAGCCCGCCCAGCACCGTGTTCCCCGCGTTCAGGTCGCGCCGCACGCGCCCCACGAAGTAGTTGCTCAGCGGCTCCACCTGCGCGGACCCTTCCGTGCCGTCCGGAGCGACGAAGCGCGCCCCTTCGCGGTTGGTGACGGCGTCCATGATGCCCACCGACCACCCGCCCGGCGTGCGGCCGCTCACCTTGGCCGCGCCCAGAATGCGCGTCTGCTGCGGCGCGTCCACGAACGCCACCCCCGGCCCCCGCAGCACCCGCTGCGGGGAGCGCCCCACGCGGCGGGAGTAGAAGTACTCCTGCGAGCCGTACCTGTTGAAGGCGCGCGTCTGCCCGAAGCGGAAGATGTCCGAGCCCTCGGTAAAGAAGGGGCGCCGCTCGCTCAGAAAGGTCTCGAACGCGGTCAGGTTCACCTCCGCCGGGTCCGCCTCCACCTGCCCGAAGTCGGGGTTGATGGTGGCGGAGAGGGTAAAGCCCTGCGGCAGCCCCAGGCGCAGGTCCACGCCGGCGTCCATCCCCGGGTCCGTCTCGCGGTAGAAGGGATCGTCCGCGCTCCCCGGCGCGCGCGTCACCCGGGCGCTGGCGTAGGGAAGGATCTCCAGCGCGCGGGGCGAGCGCACGCCCTCCAGCCCCGTCACGGTCCCGAAGCGGGAGACGAACCCCGGCGTATTGCGGGTCCACGGCGACCAGCTGGCCCGCTCGCCCAGGCGCGCCACGTCGCGCATCACCTGGAACCCCCAGGTGCGCGAGTCGCCCGCCTCGCCGCCAAAGCGCAGCTGCGACAGGGGAATGCGGTACTCCGCCGTCCAGCCGGCGGAGTCGATCTGCGTGGCCACCTCCCACACCGCGTCCCAGGACCCGTCCTCGTTCTGGTCGTCGAAGTGGTAGACGTCGCGCTGCACGCCGCGCGGGTTCACGCTGAAGCGGAACCCGCTGCGCCGGTCGTGGCGGCTGTCGAACACCACGTGCAGCCAGTCGCTGTACACCCCGGTGGCGTCGCGGCGGGCCAGCGGCGCGGCGATGCTGTCGGGGCTGGGGTCCAGCATGCGCACGGCCACGTAGACGTTCTCGTCGTCGTACAGCACCCGCGCCTCGGTGCGCATGGTGGGCTCGGCGCCGGCCTGCGGATAGCTCTGCGTGAACCCGGTGGCGGGCTGCGCCTGCTGCCAGGCGGCCTCGTCCAGCCGCCCGTCGATGCGCAGCTCGCCCTGCAGGCGGGCGGCACGAAGGGTCGCGGGCGGGCGCACCGACGCCCCGGCCTGCTGTGAAGCCTGCGCCGCCACGTGCGGCGCGCAGGCAAGCGCCGCCAGCGCGGCGAATAGAACGCGTCTCGATGAGGACATCGGGAAAGGCTCGTGAGGAGGGCTGCTAAAAAACCAACATGTGCTGAATATTCAGCAGGTGTCCGGCCGTGTCAAGTTTCACGTCAGTGGCCGTCGGACCAGGGATTCAGATGCACCGGACCGGGAATTCAGATGCACCGGACGGGCGATTGGTTGCGCGCCGCTCCACATCGGCCGCAGCGCGTACGATGCCGATCCGGAGTACGCCGCTCTCTGTTCGATGGATGGACGCCGCCGCCCCCTCCGCCCGCCCCCTCGGGGCC
>DATABT010000985.1:0-1560 GCA_036259455.1 Longimicrobium sp.
TCCACCCCGTCCAGCGCCGGCAGCCCGAGCGGCCGCGTCACGTCGCCGCGGATGACGGACACCGGCGCGACGGCTCCCGCCCGCGCGGCCCACTCGCGGACCGCGTCCCGCGCGCGATCGTCCGCGTCGACCGCGAACACCCGCCCCGCCGGCCCGGCGAGCGTCGCCAGCGCCCGCGTGAAGACGCCCGTCCCCGCGCCCAGGTCCGCCCACGTCTCCCCCTCCGCGGAAGGAACCGCCGCCCGCAGCAGGGCCAGCGCATCCGCGTCGTTCATCCAGCCGCGCGCTCGCCGGCATCCTTCGCCGCGGCCCCGGCGCGCGTGGCGACGAAGATCTTGTGCCAGGCCTTCAGCCCCGGATGCGCCCGCACCCGGTGCACCTCCACGGCCATCCCCTCGCGCCGCAGCGCCTTCTCGAACTCCGCGTCTCCCCCCGCCGACCAGTACGCCAGCCGGCCGCCCGGGCGCAGCGCCGCCGCCGCGCGCCGGATCCCCTGCGCGCGGTAGAGCCCCGCGTTCCCCTTCGTCGTCAGCGGAGCCGCGCCGTTGTCGACGTCCAGCATGATGGCGTCGAACCCGCCGGGGCTCGCCTGGAGGACGTTGGCGACGTCGTCGTGGCGCAGGTCCACGCGCGGGTCGGCCAGCGCGTCGGCGGCGAGCGCGTACTCGGGGCTCCGGTTCCAGCGGATGACCTCCTCCACGATCTCCGCCACCACCACCTCGGCGTCCGCCGGCAGCGAGCGCAGCGCCGCCCGGAGCGTGAACCCCAGCCCCAGCCCGCCGATCAGCACGCGCGCCCCGGCGCGTTCGCGCAGGGGGGCGCACACCAGTTCCGCGAGCACGTCCTCGGAATGGTGGCGGCGGGTGGACATCAGCTCCTGGCCATCCACGCGGATGGCGTAGGCGCCGTCATGGCGGTAGAGCGTCAGCACGGACCCATCCGGCGTGACGGCTTCTCCCAGGCGCTCGATTCGTTTCACGCGTGTGCCGTTACGGGTGACGGTGCGGGCGGCGAATCAGGCTGCAGCACGGTTCGTCCGCTCATATCCTGGTCATTCGATGAACCCGGCGCCTTCTACCGCGCCGGGTTCAGTGGCGCGCTTCCACGGCGGCGTGCCGCACGCGGCGCTGGTCACGGATGACGCGTGACGTGGGAAGAACCGGCACCGCCGTCCGTCCAATGAACCGACCGCTCCTCCGGCCTGCCCCTCCGGCACGAGCCGCAGCCCCTGTTCACGACTCCAGCCCTGATCGCGCGAATGACGAACGAACATGCAGATGTGCTCACGGACCGCGAGGTGGAGGTGCTCACCGCGGAGATCGAGCGCCAGCTTCGGGAGATCGGCCCGCCGACGGCGGTAGTTTACCGCGGCGGCGGCGAGCCGTCACGGGTCCCCGAGCGCCAGGAGCGCGAGGTGGAGGCGGTGACGGGGCAGCCCTTCAGCGACTTCTTCCGCCGCTTCCGCGCCGCGGCGCGCCGGGACCTGTGCCGGGAGGGCGGAATCCTTCACGAGCGGTGGCGGAAGGTCCGCGACCTGAGCAGCGAGGAGCGCACCAAGAG
>DATABT010000986.1:0-1598 GCA_036259455.1 Longimicrobium sp.
TTCGACTCTGGCACTCCCCCTCAACACTTTCCCCCCCGCCTCCGTCTCGTAGCTGAATGACCGGCGACAGCGATGCCTTTCTGGTGGCCAGGGTGCGGCGCGGCGACCGCGCGGCGGCGGAGGCGCTGGCCCAGCGGTGGCTGCGCGCCTCCCGCGCCGTGGCCCTGGCCGTCACCCGCGACGAGGCCGACGCCGACGACGTGTGCCAGGATGCATTCGTCTCCGCCATCCAGCGCATCGACGACTGCCGCGACCCGGCCCGGTTCGGGCCGTGGCTCCTTCAGATCGCGCGCAACCGGGCGCACGACCAGCTGCGGGCCCGCGCCCGGCCCGTGCTCTCGCTGGAGGGGATGGAGATCGAGTCCGCCGATGCCTCGCCGCAGCGTGAAGCGGAGCGCGGCGACGCCCGAACGCGGATGCTGGCGGCCATGGGCGAGCTGCCGGCGGAGCGGCGCGAGGTGCTGCTGCTGCACGATCTGGAGGGATGGACGCACCGGGAGATCGCGGAGCGCATGGGGCTGCCGCCCGGGACCGTACGCTCGCACCTGCACCACGCGCGCAGAGTGATGCGGACCCTGCTGCCGGAACTGGAGGAGCGCGACTGATGATGGACGACCGACGGCTGAACCTTTCCGCGCTGGACCCCGCCCGCGCCCCCCGCCCGTGGCGCGCGGTGATGGAGGCCACGATGGCGCGCGTGGACGGCGTGCTGCTGGCCCGCGCCCGGCCGGACCCGCTGACCCTCATCGCCGGCTGGCGGCGGCCGCTGCTGGCGCTGGCCGCCGGCGCGGTGCTGCTGCTGGTGCCCGTGGAAGTTGCGCTGGAGCGCCGCGAGGCGCGCCAGGAGGCGCTGCGGGGCCTGGTCTCCGTCTCCACCGCGTGGGCGCAGGAGGGGCGCGACCCCACCGGCGCGGAGCTGCTGCGCGCCATCCGAACGGGAGGCGAGCGGTGATGAACCGCGCGCGCGCCGTGGGCATCCTGCTGCTGGGCGCCGCCTTCGCCGTGGGCGCGCTGGGCGGGATGGCGGTGGAAGAGGCGCTGGGGCTGGACTGGTTCGACTTTCTGGACGAGGACGCCGCCCCGTCCGAGGACCGCCTGTTCGCGGGGATGAGTCTCTCCGGCGATCAGAAGGCCGCCATCGAACGGATCCGCGACCGGCGCGAGGACCGGCTGGAGGCGTACTGGGAAAGCCGCGTCCCCGAGATTCAGCGCATCGTGGACCAGTCGTACGCAGAGATGCGCGCCGTGCTGCCGCCGGAGCGACAGGCCGAGTTCGACCTCCGCGTGCGCGAGCTGCGCGCGCGCGCCCCCGCGGACAGAGATTGACCGTCCGCGGGATGAAGGAAACCGGAGAAGGAGTTGAGGGATGCGGGCAGTGGGGCTCTACAAGTTCGCGGCGTTGATCTTCGGCGCCATCCTGGGCGTCGCCGCGCTGGCGTACCTCGCCGCGCCGGGCGAGCGCCGTGCCGTGGCCGCCACGCGCGCCGCGGATGCTGTGGAGGGCGAGGCGCCACCGCGCGAGATCGCCGTCACGCCGGCCGCGGATCCGCCGTCCGGCGGCGTCTGCACCGCCCCCGGCGCGCCGCCGCCGCTGGAGG
>DATABT010000987.1:0-9026 GCA_036259455.1 Longimicrobium sp.
GGCGCGCGGCGCGGCGATCTGCCGGGCGGCGCGCTGCACGGCCGCGCTCAGCCGGGCCGGCGTGTACGGCTTGAGCAGGTAGTCCAGCGCGTGCACCTCGAAGGCCTGGATGGCGTACTGGTCGTACGCCGTCACGAACACCACCTGCGGCAGCGCCTCGCCGCCCAGCGCGTGCAGCACGGCAAAGCCGTCCATCTCCGGCATCTGCACGTCCAGGAACAGCAGGTCGGGCTTCACCTCGCGCACGGCGCGCACGGCGTCCTTTCCGTTCGCGCAGACGCCCACCACGTCCACCGTCTCCTCCGCTTCCAGCAGGCGGGCCAGCCGGCGGCGCGCCAGCGGCTCGTCGTCCACCACAACGGTACGGATCTTCATAATGCGGTCGCTCCGGCCAGGGGGGCGCGGCGGGGCT
The DNA here is from genome assembly GCA_036259455.1 of Longimicrobium sp. Lineage (GTDB taxonomy): Bacteria > Gemmatimonadota > Gemmatimonadetes > Longimicrobiales > Longimicrobiaceae > Longimicrobium. The sequence goes on from DATABT010000987.1 coordinate 413, forward strand.
CGGGCACGTCGTCCCGCCCCGCCGGGCGCCAGGGAATCTCGATCAACACCTGCGTGCCGCCGCCGGGCGCGTCCGCCAGCTCGAAGCGGTGCCCCGCGCCGTAGGCCTGCCGCAGCCGCGTGCGCGTGTTTCCCACGCCCACCCGCTCGCGGCGCTGCTCCGGCGGGGGAAGCCCGCGCCCGTCGTCGCCGACGGTGAGCCGCAGCCGGTCGCCCACGCGGCGCGCCGACAGGGTCACCGTCCCCGGCGCCACGCGCGGGCTCAGCCCGTGCCGGATGGCGTTCTCCACCAGCGGCTGCAGGATCAGCGACGGCACCAGCGCATCGAGAACGTCCGAATCGACCTGTTTCTTGACGGTCAGGCGGTCCTGGAAGCGGGTGCGCTCGATCTCCAGGTACGCGCCCACCAGGTCCAGCTCGCGCGCGAGCGGTACTTCCTGCCGCCCGTCTCCCGCCATCGTAAGGCGCAGCAGGTCCCCCAGCTGTGCCACCATCTGCTCCGCCGCCTCGGGCTGGTCGTGGATGAGCTCGGAGATGGAGTTGAGCGTGTTGAAGAGAAAGTGCGGCTGGATCTGCATCTCCAGCGCGTGCGCGTGCGCCCGCGCCAGCTGCGTTTCCAGCTGCGACGCCTGCAACTCGCGCTCGCGGTAGCGCCGCTGCATCTCCATCATGTGCCCCGCCACCACCACCGCGGCATAGGTGAACAGCGCGTAGTGCAGGTGCGTCCAGTAGAAGCGTCCCCAGATGGGCTCGGAGAACCACGTGTAGGTGGCCACCCGGTAGCCGGCCATGATGTCCAGGGTGGTCAGGCCGAGCGCCGCGGCGGCGTGCACGGACAGAGACCGGGCCACGCTGCCCCGCCGCAGGGGATGGCGCCGCGCCAGCGCCAGGATCACCGGCGTGAACAGCGTCCACGTGACGGCGGTCGACACCTGTTCCACCAGAACCCGGAACCAGGCGTCGCTCCAGGTGACCTCCGCGTTCACCTGCGAGGCGTAGTACACGTACGCGCGCGAGTAGAAGAACAGCAGCTCGATGACGCTCCAGGCGATGAATCCCCGGAGCAGGTCCCGCCGTACGGTCTGCCAGTCGATGCGCCTCATGCGGAAGCGGACGGGTGGGTCGATGGGGGAGGGAACCGGGGACGGAACATGCGAGGCGCAATCTAAGGTGTTGAAGCGCAACGCACTACGGTTTCGTTGGACGGATTTTTCGCGACGCCGTTCGTCCCCGGCCCGCCGCGGTTCGTCACAAACTTTCGCCCGCTCGTCACAAAATCGTGGGTCTCGCGCGTTGCACGCGTGAACGTACGGACGCCCCGGACCGGCACACGCAGGCGGGGCGAGGACGCAGCCGGAGGGCGTCGTGCATTAAAGGGTGCTAATAATTCAGCACCCCTGCAACCTCCCGGCGCTCTCGTGCATCTGACAGCCGTCCCGCCGTACGTGGTGGCCCGGCCCGGTTCCCTCCGCCGGCCGACCCTTTCCTGGAGCAGATCCCCATGCCTTCACGGCATTTGAAGCAGATGATGATGGGCGCCGCGGCGCTCGCGGCGTGCACCGCCGCCAGCGCGCAGGCGCAGGCGCTCGCCACCACCGTTCGGCCGGGCCCCGCTCCAGCCGCCCGTTCCTCCGCGCCGCTCCATCTGGAGGCGCCGCGAAGCATGCGCGCCGTGCGCGTGGACCAGCCCGTCCGCATCGACGGCCGGTTCGACGAGGCGGCGTGGGCCACGGCCGACGTGGCCGGCGACTTCGTGCAGCAGGTGCCCCGGGCGGGCGAGCCCGGCACCGAGCGCACGGAGGTGCGGGTGATGTACGACGCCGAGGCGGTGTACGTGGGCGCGCGGATGTTCGATCCCCATCCCGACAGCATGCAGGCCCCGCTGGCCCGCCGCGACGAGGCGGTGACCAACTCCGAGTGGTTCAACGTGGTGCTGGACAGCTTTCACGACCGCCGCACCGCCTTTCGCTTCGGGGTGAACCCCGCGGGGCTGCGCCGCGACGTGTACCACTTCGACGACGCGGCCAGCGACGCCAGCTGGGACGCCGTGTGGGAGGTGGCCACGGCCGTCGACAGCGCCGGGTGGACGGCGGAGTTCCGCATCCCCCTCTCGCAGCTGCGCTTCAACCCCGCCGCGGCCGGAGCGGAGCAGACCTGGGGCGTGCAGTTCTTTCGCTACATCGCCCGCCGCGGCGAGTGGTCGTACTGGGCGCCGTACCTGCCCACGCACGCGGGCTTCGTCTCCCGCTTCGGCGAGCTGCGGGAGATCCGCGGCCTTCAGGCCCCCCGCCGGCTGGAGCTGATGCCGTACAGCAGCGCCCGCCTGGACCGCCAGCCCGCGCGCGACGGCGATCCCTTCTACAGCGCCAACGACGCGGGCGGCTCCGTCGGTGTGGACGTGAAGATGGGCGTCACCAGCGGCCTTACGCTCACGGGGACGGTGAACCCGGACTTCGGCCAGGTGGAGCTGGACCCCGCCGTCGTCAACCTGACGGCGTTCGAGACGCAGTTCAGCGAGCGGCGGCCGTTCTTCGTGGAAGGCGCCGACGTCTTCCGCTATGGCCAGCTGCAGAGCTTCAACGGCTACGGCAGCCCGCAGTTCTTCTACTCGCGCCGCATCGGCCGCGCGCCGCAGCGCCGCGTCCTTGCCAGCGGCGACGCGCCCTTCGTGGACGAGCCGGAGCAGTCGACCATTCTCGCCGCCGCCAAAGTGAGCGGCCGCACGGCGGGGGGATGGACGGTGGGCTTCATGGACGCCGTGACCCAGCGCGAGGAGGCGCGCTTCGTGGACGCGGACGGCGCCCGGCACGCCACGCCCGTGGAGCCGATGACCAACTACTTCATCGGCCGGCTGCGGCGCGACCTCAACGGCGGCGCGACGACCATCGGCGGGATGCTGACCGGCGTGAACCGCGACCTGTCGGACGCGGAGCTGAACCCGCTGCTGCGCGAAAGCGCGTACGTGGGCGGGATCGATTTCGAGCACTCCTGGGCGCGCCGCCTGTGGACCGTCAGCGGATACGTCGCCGCCAGCCGCGTGGGCGGCGGCGCGGACGCCATCGCCCGCACGCAGCGCAGCAGCGCCCGCTACTTCCAGCGCCCGGACGCGGACTACCTGGAGCTGGACGAGGGGCGGACCAGCCTGGCGGGCACCGCGTCCGCCCTCGCCATCCAGCGCAGCGGCGACTGGGACATGAGCGTGCAGGTGCGCAACGTGACGCCCGGGTTCGAGATGAACGACATGGGCTTCGCCAACCGCAGCGACTTCCGCTCGCTGGCCACCTTCCTGGGGCGGCGGATCAGCACGCCGTGGGGGCCGCTGCAGCGGTACAGCGTGGCCGCCTACACCACGCACGCCTGGAACGGCGGCGGCGACGCCACCTACAGCGACCTCGGCCTGGGCCTGAACGGCACCTTCAGGAACCTGTGGAACGCCGGGCTGAACCTGAGCTACGACCCCGAGACGCGCGACGACCGGCTGACCCGCGGCGGGCCGCTGGCGGCGCTCCCCGCCAACTGGGGCGTGAACGGGTACGCGTCGACCGACCCGCGCAAGCCGCTCTCCTTCAACGTCAGCGGCTACGTGGGCGGCGACCGCGCGGGCGGCAGCGACCGCAACGCCAGCCTGTCCGTCAACCTGCGGCCCAATCCCTCCGTACAGCTGAGCGCGGGCCCCCGCGTGGGCGTGAGCCGCAACCCGGACCAGTACCTGTTCGCCGGGGGCGACGCCACGGCCACGGACACGTACGGCACGCGCTACGTCTTCGGCCGGCTGGAGCAGACGACGGTGAGCATGGACATGCGGCTCGACTGGACCTTCACGCCCACCGTGTCGCTGCAGCTGTTCGCGCAGCCGTTCGTGGCCGCGGGCGACTTCCGCGACTTTCGCGAGTTCACCACGCCGGGCGAGTCGGAATACGCCATCTACGGAGCGGACCGCGGCACCGTCTGCTCGTTCACGGCCGGCGGCGCGCGGACGTACGCCATCCACCCCACGCACTCCGTCGCCTGCCCGGCCAGCGCGGACGAGGCGGAGGGAATGCTGCGGGTGGACGACCCGGACTTCAACGTGCGCTCGCTGCGCGGCAACGCGGTGCTGCGCTGGGAGTACCGCCCGGGCTCCGCGCTCTTCTTCGTCTGGCAGCAGGAGCGCAGCGGGTTCGAGCCGCTGGGCGGGTTCGAGACGGGGCGCGACTTCGGGCGGCTGTTCCGCGAGCCCGCGCGCAACGTGTTCCTGGTGAAGGCGACGTACTGGATCGGTTGATGACACACCCGCCGCGCCGCCGATGTGACCGGGCGGCCGGCGGTTTTCCCCCACCACGGGAGGAGGGCAGGATGAAGCGCACCCCCGCACTCGTAGCCGCCGCCGCGGCGCTGGGCCTGCTGTCGGGACTGGGGCTGGAGGCCCGCGCCAGCGCGCTGGACAGCGAGGTGAGCCCGCACATGGTGTCGGTGGCGTGGCTGGCCCCCGGCGCGCCGTCGCCGGCCGGGCTGGAGACGGAGGGTCCCGGCGGGGTGGTTCCCCGCAGCCACGAGCGGCTGAAGCAGCTGCCGGCCATGCGCGCCCGCCCGCTGCGCAAGGTGACGGAGGAGATGCGCCAGGCGAATCGCAAGGTGCTGGTGCGCGGCGGCGCGTGCCCCAACGCGCGCGAAGCGCGGGCGGAGCCCGCGGCGTTCGAGATGCGCCGTTCGTAGGGGACGGGGACAGGTTGCCGGGGACAGGGAACGGCGGATCAACCGTTCCGCTGGGGGGTATGCGCCGAACCCGGTTTTTCGCGGGCGCGGCGCTGGCGGATGCGGGTATCCGCGAGGGCCGCGCGTCATGCCTCGGGCCCTCTCCCCGCCGGGCCTTTCGCTCGTTCCTCGCGACGGCCGGACCACGCACCAGCCCCGGAGGAGGGGTGGTGTGCGATGGGAATTGCACAACGATCGAATTCTCCCTCCCCCGCGCAGTTTGCCGGGAGGGCCGGGAGGGGGCCGCGCGCAGCGCGACGCCGTAGAGCCGTCTGGCGATGAGAATTCGTCGTGTCGTGCTGGGCGTGCAGGCGCAGTGCATCCACCGAAACGCAGTAAAACCCGTCACCCGATCGGCTCCCTGCCGTTGATGAAGCGAATTCTGGCCGCCGTCTTCGCCCTGGCCGCGCTGGCGCCCGTCCATGCCCACGCCCAGGCGACGGCGGAAGACTCCGTGCGCGCCGTGGTGGTGCGGCTGTTCGACGCCATGCGCACCCGCGACAGCGCCGCCGTGCGCTCCGCGTTCATGCCCGGCGCGCGGCTGCAGACGGCGCTGGTGGGGCGCGACGGCGCGCCCGCGCTGCGCGAAGACTCGGTAGGCGTCTTCGTTCGCGCCGTGGGCGCGCCCAGCGACGTGGTGTGGGACGAGCAGATCGACACGTGGGACGTGCGCATCGACGCGCCGCTCGGCGTGGTCACGGTGGACTACACCTTCTTTGCCGGGCCGCGGCTCAGCCACTGCGGCATCAACGCGTTCCAGCTGTTCCGCGGTCCGGACGGCTGGAAGATCTTTCAATTGACGGACACCCGCCGCCGTACCGGGTGCCGTGCCGAGCCCGGAAGCAGCCGTCCATGATGCGCAGAAGACTCCCCGCCGTGCGCCGCACCCGCGCGCCGGCCGCTCCCCCCGCCCGCCGCGGCGTGCGCCGCTCCATCGCGGGCGCGCTCATCCTCCCCGTGGTGGTGGGCGGCTTCGCCCTGCAGGCCTGGGGCGGGCGCGACGGCGAGCGAATGTTTCACGAGGTGGTCACCCGCATCGCCACGCGCGGGCTGGACTCCCTGAGCGACGCGGAGATCTACGAGAAGGCGGCGCGCGGGCTGCTGGTGCAGATCGGCGATCCGTACGCCGACCTGTACTCGCCCGAGCAGCTGGCCGCGTTCAGCCGCGAGGCGCTGCGCAACTCCTACTCGGGCGTGGGGATGCAGATCACCCTGGTCCGCGACACGGCGATGGTCACGCGCGTCTTCACCGGCTCGCCCGCGGCACAGGGCGGCGTGCAGCCCGGCGACCGCGTGGTGCGCGTGGGCGGCGAGCCGGTGACGGGGATCCCGCTGGAGCAGGTGACGCAGCGGCTGCTGGGGACGGCCGGGACGAGCGTGCAGGTGGAGTACCACCGTCCGGGGACGGGCGCCGTGCACCGTACCTTCGTCCGCGAGCGGGTAAAGCTGCCGTCCGTGGGCTACGCGGTGATGCTGGAGGACAACATCGGCTACGTGCCGCTGGAGGGCTTCAACGACACCTCGGGCGAGGAGGTGATGCGCGCGCTGGTGGACCTGCGCAAGCGCGGCGCGACCAGCTACGTGCTGGACCTGCGCGGCAACACCGGCGGCGGCCTGGACCAGGCGGTGCGCATCAGCGGGATGTTCCTGCGCCCGGGCCAGCAGGTGCTGCGCGCCGACTTCCGCGGCGCGCCGGACGAGACGTACACCGCGCGGGCGGAGCCCGTCGTTCCGGACGCGCCGCTGGTGGTGCTGACGGACGAGCAGAGCGCGTCGGCCTCGGAGATCGTGGCCGGGGCGCTGCAGGACCACGACCGCGCGGTCATCATCGGCACCACCAGCTTCGGCAAGGGGCTGGTGCAGGACATCTTTCAGCTGGAGGGCGGCTGGGCGCTCAAGCTCACGACGGGGCGGTGGTACACGCCCAGCGGACGCACCATCCAGCGCCCGCGCCGGCTGAACGCGCAGGGGCGGCTGGAGGACGTTCCGCAGGATTCGGCGACGGAGCGCCCCGTCTTTCGCAGCGATGCGGGCCGCCCCGTCTACGGCGGCGGCGGCATTACCCCCGACGTGTCGGTGAACGCGGACTCGCTGGCGGGCGCCGAGCGCGAGCTGATGCGCCTGCTGGCCCCTCGCGGCGCGCTGGTGAACGAGGCGCTGCAGGAGATGGCGATCGACCTGGGCCCCGGCGTGCGCCCGGACTTTCGCGCCGTCCCCGCCTGGCGCGAGGACCTGCTGCACCGCCTGGAGCGCCGCGGCTTGCGCGTGGACCCGGAGACGTACCGCGCGGGGAGCACGCTCATCGACCGGCTGCTGGAGGACCGCATCTCGGAGTTCGCGCACGGCGACTCGGCCGCGTTCCGCCGCACGGTGCCGCGCGACCGGCAGCTGCAGAGCGCCATCGAGGTGCTGCGTGGCGCCCGCACCCAGACGGATGCGCTGGCCCGCGCCGCCGCCCGTCCCTCCGCGCCCCGCGCGCGGTCCTGATCCGCGCAAGGAAGCATGACGGCGGGGCGCCGGAGGGCGCCCCGCCTTTCCACATTCCACGCAAGGCAGACCCAGTGACCCACCGCACCCGTCTGGCCGCACTGGCCGCGGCCGCGCTCGTCGCGGCGCCGGCGGCGGCCCAGGCGCCCCGCACCGAGGGGCCGCTCACCTTCGCCCCGCGGCCCACGACCGGCGCCATCAGCGCGCAGGACATGCGCACGCGCGTCTACCAGCTCGCCGCCGACAGCATGAAGGGGCGCGAGGCAGGAACGCGCGGCAACGTGATGGCCACGGACTACATCGCCGCCGAGGCCCAGCGCATCGGGCTGCAGCCGGCGGGCGAGAACGGCACCTTCTTCCAGACCATTCCGCTGGTGGAAAAGGGGGTGGACCCCGGCGCCACGCTGACGGTGGACGGCGCCACGCTCGCCTTCGGAACGGACTTTCTTCTCGTCCCCACCTACGGCAACGTCCTCCTCTTCGCCGACCGCTTTCAGGCGGACGGCGTGCAGGCGGTGTACGGCGGCCGCGTGGGCGACGAGGCGCGGATGATCGCGCCGGAGCAGGCGCGCGGCAGGCTGGTGGTCCTCGCCGCGCCGCTGGGGCCCAACGGCCAGCCCGCCGCGCAGTTCTACGCCGGCGGCCGTACGTACGAGCGCTTTGCCGACGCGGCGGGCGTGGTGTTCGCCACGCTGGACTACACGCCGCCGGGGCTGGTGGGCTTCTTTCGCGATGACCGTACGGAGATGTCCGCGCCCGCGGCAGCCGACGGGCGCCGCTTTCCCCCGGGGCTGATCATCAGTACCGCCGTGGCGGAGCGGCTGCTGGGCGCGCCCGTCGGCACGCAGGAGGTGGGGACGGCCGGACGCACGGTGAGCGGGTCGGCGGCGTTCTTCGAGCGCCCGGTCGCCTTCCCGGCGCGCAACGTGATCGCCGTCCTGCCGGGGAGCGACCCGGCGCTGCGCGGGCAGTACGTGGCCGTGGGCGCCCACAACGACCACGTGGGGACGACGGACGAGCCGGTGGACCACGATTCGCTCCTCGCCTTCAACCGCATCCTGCGCCCCCAGGGGCTCGACCAGCAGCCGGCGGCGTGGAACGACGAGAACCGCGCCGCCTTCCAGGCCGAGCTGGCCCGCCTGCGCGCGGAGGGCCCCGCGCGGCTGGACTCCGTCTTCAACGGCGCGGACGACGACGCCTCGGGGACGGCTGGCGTGCTGGAGATCGCGCAGTACCTCGCCTCGCGGCCCACGAAGCCGCGGCGGTCCATCCTCTTCGTCTGGCACACGGCGGAAGAGATGGGGCTGTACGGATCGGAGTACTTTACCGACCATCCCACGGTGCCGCGGGACAGCATGGTGGCGCAGCTGAACATCGTCATGATCGGCCGGGGC
>DATABT010000988.1:0-2123 GCA_036259455.1 Longimicrobium sp.
GATCCACCGTGGCGGATCGATCCGGCGCGGATGCGGCCCGCCGCGCGCCTTCAGCCACGTCCGCACGCCGGGGCGGGGGATGCGCCGGTGCCAGCGGGCGTACGCCGCCGCCTCGCGGAGCGCGGTGAGCGGGTGGCCCGATGCCGCCAGCCGCGTGAGGCGCGACGGCGTCTCGCGGAGCACGGCGTCGCCTCCCTGGCCGGTGAGCAGGACGCGCGCGTGTCCCGCCGCCTGCCGCAGCTGGTCCGCCTCGATCGCCAGCAGCGGCGACGACGTCGGCTGGGGGCGGCGCAGCTCCGGCGCGCCCCACCGCGCGAAGGGCGCGTAGTCGTCCGCCGCCAGCGTGGTGAGGGGGATGCCGAGCGCGTCCGCCGCCATCCGCGCGAAGACGGGCTCGTCGTCCGGCATCAGCCGCGCGTGGTGCGCCATGTAGCCGCGCAGCTCCGTCCGCCGCTCTCCGCGGTCCACCAGGTCGCGCCACGCGGCGGCGATGGCGGTGGAGTCGCGCCCGCCGCTGAGGAGAATGGCGGCGCGGTCGCGCGGCAGGCGGTCCGCCACCGCCTCGCGAAGCACGGCGTAGAAGCGCTCCGCGTACTCCGCCGGGGAGCGCAGCCGCAGCGGCTCCGCCTCCTCCGGCAGCGACCAGTACCGGCGGACGGAGATCCGCCCCTCCTCCACCACCAGCAGGTGCGCGGGGGGGAGCTGGCGGATGGCGGCGTAGACGGTGGCTTCGGTCGACGGAGACTCGCCGTGGACCAGGAAGTCGGCGATCCACCCCTCGTCCAGCGCGCCGGAGACGGACGGATGCAGGGGGACGCAGTCCAGCGAGCCGGAGAAGACGAAGGCGCCGCCCGCGGCGGCGTAGTAGAAGGGCTTGAAGCCGAAGGGGTCGCGGGCGCAGACCAGCCGCCGCCGCTCCGCGTCCCACGCCGCGAACGCGAAGTCGCCCAGGAGGTGCGCGGGTGCATCGTCCCCCCAGACCCGCAGCGCGTGGAGGATGAGCTCCGCCGCGGGTGCATCCGCCGCGGCATCGATCCCCCCGGCGCGGAGGGCGTGGACGAGGCCGGCGCGCGCGTCGATCCGCGCATCCGCCACGATCCACATCCTCCCATCCACCGAAACCGGCTGGGGGACGTCGCCTCCCACGTCGCCGGTGCGGAGGACGGCGTGGGCGAGACCGACCGGTCCCATCACCCGCGCGGACGTGCCGCCGGGGGCGGTGGACGCCAGAAAACCGGCCATCCGGTCCAGGAGCGCCGCGTCCACGGGGGCGCCGTCCAGGGCCACGATGCCGGCGATGCCGCTCACGTCGGGTGAAAGGAGATCGGGAAGAGGGGCGGACGCGTCAGTCCGCCGGGTGCAGCTCCACCAGGCCGCGCTGCAGCATGTCCATCAGCAGCTCCAGCAGGTCGGCCTCGGCGGTGGGGGCGTCCACGTCGAACTCGTCCGTCACCGCGTCGCGCAGCTCGGCCACGGTGTGCGGCGCCTTTTCCAGCAGCGTCCACACCGTGGCGCCCACGGGGTTCAGGCCGTAGTAGATGCCGTCGAACAGCCCCAGGATCACCGCCTGCCCGTCCAGCTCGCACGACACCTGGTCGCGCGCCGCGGAAAGCCGCGAGTGGAGGTCCAGGGGCGGGGGATCGGCGAACCTCACCGCTCCGCGGCGCGCAGCCCGGCGTCCACCGCGCGGTCCAGGATGGCGGCGATGGCCAGCAGCTCCGCGGGCGGCGGGTCCATCAGCGCGTCGGGGGCGGCGGCGAGGTACGCCTGGTAGGCGCGCAGGGCCGCCTCCCAGCGGGCGCCGTCCCGGTAGCGCTGGCGGTTGTCCACGTAGCCGGGCTGGTCCGCCGCCAGTCCGGCGAGCGCCGCCACCAGGGTGTACGCGGCGTCGCCGTCCGTCCCGGGCACGCAGCCGCGCAGCGCGTTCAGGACGCGCCGCGCCTCCGGGCCGTCCATCCCCTCCCGCGCCAGCAGGCCGCAGACGATGCGCTGCGACTCGGCGTCCATCGCCAGGCTGTCCGGCCACTCCTCCGGCGGCTGCAGGGTGCCGGCGCAGGCGGCGCGCTGGGCCTCGGCCGCGGCGCCCAGCACGCCGTCCGCCACGGGGCGGGTGCGGAAGGCGG
>DATABT010000989.1:0-7668 GCA_036259455.1 Longimicrobium sp.
CGCGAAGGCGGACTTCGCGAACATCCAGCGGCGAATTCATTCGCTCCTGGACGCGGACGCCGCGCGCAGCGACTCGCCGGTGATCCACACGGCGGCGCCGAGAAGGAACAGGTCCTTGATGAGGAACGATCCCGCGGCACCCGGCATGGGGATCGGCCAGCCGGGGATGCTGGCCCACGCACCCGGCGTGGTGAAGAGAAAGCTGAGCGTCGTGAGGAAGATGACGGTCGCGCCCGCGCCGCCGAGGGCGCTCGCCCGGGCGGACCACGGCCGCGCCAGCAGCAGCGCCGCGACCACGATCTCCGAGATGCCGATCAGGGTCGATACGACCTGCACGCTCAGGACGGAGTACGTCCATCCCATCAACGGGCTGTTGCCCACCAGCGGGCGGATGGCCTCCGCCTCCACCGGATGGAACTTGAACGCGCCGAAGTACAGCAGGATGGCCGCGAGCCCGTAACGCAGGATCGCGCCGCCCGCCGTCTCCAGCCGCGCCGCCGCCCGCGCCGCGTCCATCCGCCGCGCCGCCACGCCCGGCGCCATCCCCGCGTCCCGCGCCATCGTCGACATCGTCATCCCCTTGCAGTCGTGAGTCCCTCCGCCGGCTCTCTCTCTGGTCCGGCGCCCACGATCCAGAATGCGGCGTGTAGATGGATGGTTCCCCGCAACCCTGAAAAGAGGTTCATCGCGGATTTCGTTGCACGCACGAAGTCTGCGCCGTGAGCTGTCATTTCGAAGAGGCGCCCACGAGGACTTGCCTCATGCAGGATCTTGTTGCGCCGACCGAGAAATCTACTCACCCACGCTCATGGCTGGCCGCACGTCCCGGGACCCGCCTCCGATGCGCCGCACAGAAGCGGGTCGAGGACCGGGCCGCAGGCCGGATCACCAGCACGGGTGAGTAGATATCTCAGTCGGCGCCATGGGAATCCTGCACGGGCTGAGTTCGGTGCAGGCGCCTCCTTCGAAATGACAGTTCGGCGTCGGGTCTGTTTACCTGCAACAAAATCGACGAAGAACCTGAAAAGAAATCTCATTATCACACGGAGAAACGGAGCAACGGAGAAACATTTCCTCCGTTGCTCCGTTGCTCCGGGTGCGACGTGCCTTTGCCCGTTCAGGAACCGTCCGCCCCGCGCGCCGAAGCGATGAGCGACGAAATGCGCGACATCAGGTCGCCGGGCGCGCGGATGCGGCGCAGCTTGCCGCGCACGTCGTCGATCACCGTGGACTCGAAGTCGAACTCCGACGCGCAGATGGCACACGTCTCCAGGTGCTCGCGCACGCACTCCATCTGGTCCGGCGGAAGCTCGCGGTCCAGGTAGTCGTCCAGGCGCAGGAACGCCTCTTCGCAGGTGTAGCGGTCGATGTGGCTCATGCGTCGTCCTCCACGGCGACCGTCGTCGCGTTGAGTCCCGCGTCCAGGGCGGCCATCCACAACCGCTTCTGCAGCAGCTTGCGGCCGCGGTGCAGCCGCGAGCGCACGGTGCCCACCGGCACCCCGACGACGTCCGCGATCTCCCGGTACGACAGGTCGTCCATGAAGTAGAGCGTGCAGGCCACGCGGAACTCGTCCGGCAGCGAATCCACCGCCCGCGCCACGTCCTCCCCCGCGATGCGGTCCAGCACCTCGCGCGCGGGGTCGCGCCCGGCGCCGTGCATGCCGTTGTGGTACGTCTGCACGTACAGGTGCAGCATCGGCGCCTCCTCCTCCAGCGACTCCGCGCCCACCTCCGGCCGCCTGCGCCGCCGCGACGCGTAGAAGCAGTTCACCAGGATCCGGAAGAACCACGCGCGAAAGTTCGTCCCCGGCCTGAAGGTGCGGAATCCGCGGAACGCCTGCAGCGCCGCCTCCTGCACCAGGTCCTGCGCGTCGTCGCGGTTGCCGGTGAGCCGCAGCGCCATCCCGTAGGCGCGGTCCACGACGGGCGCCAGCAGCGACTCGAAGTCGGCGGGCGCCACGGCGGGTGCGTCGGGCGGTGGGATCGTGGATGCGTCCATCGCGCGTCCCGGTGTGCAGGATGCCGGACACCAGCGCCCGGCGATGAGCAGAATGCGCATCCGCCGGAAATGGTTCCCGCGGAGGATCGATGCGGATGGATGCAAGAAGGTGCGTCGGGCCGCCCGGGGCAAGGCTCATCCGTCGCCGCGAAGCCGCTCCGGCGGCATCTGCAGGTGCGGCCACATCCCCTGAGCCCGCGAGCCGTAACGAATCCGGCCCCGTACGTCCCACCAAGGTACGGGGCCGATCCACATCACTTCATCACCCCATCACCCGCCCACCTCTACGCCGCCACCGACCCGTCGTACAGCACCGGCGCCAGCCACTGCCCCGTCAGGCTCGCGGGGACGCGGGCGACGTCCTCCGGGCGGCCCATCGCCACCACGTGGCCGCCGTCGGGGCCGGCGCCGGGGCCCAGGTCCACGATCCAGTCCGCCGTCTTGATCACGTCCAGGTTGTGCTCGATCAGGATGACGGTGTGCCCCGCGTCCGCCAGGTCGCCCAGCACGCGCAGCAGCTTGCGGATGTCGTCCATGTGCAGGCCGGTGGTGGGCTCGTCCAGGATGTAGAGCTTCTTGCCGCCGCGCCGGGCGCCCATCGCCAGTTCGCGCGCCACCTTGATGCGTTGCGCCTCGCCGCCGCTCAGCGTGGGGGCGGGCTGGCCCAGGCGCAGGTACCCCAGTCCCACCTGCTGCAGGTGCCAGAGCACCTCGCCCAGCCGGTCCTCGTGCAGAAAGAAGCGGATGGCCTCGTCCACCGTCATCTCCAGCACGTCGCGGATGTTGCGGCCGCGGTACCGGGCCTCCAGCACCTCGGGCTTGAAGCGCGCGCCGCCGCAGATCTCGCACGGGACGAACACGTCCGCCATGAAGACCATCTCCACCTGCACCTGGCCCTCGCCCTTGCACGCCTCGCAGCGCCCGCCGGAGACGTTGAACGAAAAGTGCCCCGGCCCGAACCCCAGCCGCCTGCTGTCCGGCAGGCTGGCGAAGATGCGCCGCACCTCGTCGTACGCCTTGATGTACGTCACGGGGTTGCTGCGCGGCGTTCGGCCGATGGGCGACTGGTCCACCAGGACCACCTCGCGCAGCAGCCCCACGCCGCTCAGCCGCTCGAAGCCACCCACCGTCTCTCCCAGGTGGCGCTTGGCGCTCGTCTCGCCGCCGGAAAGCTCGCGCTCCACGGCGCGGTAGAGGATGTCGTGCACCAGCGTGCTCTTGCCCGAGCCGCTGACGCCCGTCACCACCGTGACGGCGCCGAGGGGAAAGACGGCCGCGTCGCCCTTGAGATTGTGCTCGCGCGCGCCCTCCAGCCGCAGCCGGGGGCCATCCACCGGCCGCCGCCTCACGGGAATGTCGATTCGCTCGCGGCCAGAGAGGTACCTCCCCGTCAGCGTGTCGGACACCAGCATCTCCTCCAGCGTCCCCTGGAACATCAGCTGGCCGCCCAGCTCGCCGCTGCCGGGACCCAGCTCCACCAGGTGGTCCGCCAGCCGCATGGCCTCCGGGTCGTGCTCCACCACGATCACCGTGTTCCCCTGCTCGCGCAGGCGAACCAGCAGGCGCAGCAGGCGGTCGTTGTCCGCGGGGTGCAGTCCGATCGTGGGCTCGTCCAGCACGTACAGCGTATCCACCAGCCGCGAGCCCAGCGCGTTGGAAAGGGTGATGCGCTGCGCCTCGCCGCCGGAAAGGGTGCGCGTCTGCCGGTCCAGCGTAAGGTATCCCAGCCCCACGTCCACCAGGAATCCGACGCGCGAATCCAGCTCCTTGAGGATGCTGTCCGCGATCCCGCGCTCCTGCTCGCTCAGCGGCGGATCGGGGCAGTCCGCGCCGGTGCGCCCGTCGCGCATCGCCTGCAGCCAGGGCATCAGGCGGCCGAGGGGGAGCGCCGACACCTCCGCGATGCTGCGCCCGCCCACGCGCACCCTCAGCGCCTCGGGGCGCAGCTTGGCGCCGCCGCAGACGGGGCAGTCCTGCGCGCTCTGGTACTGGCGGATGAAGACGCGGATGTACTGCTTGTACCGCTTTTCCTCCAGGTCCTCGAAGAACTGGTAGACGCCCTGGAACCCGCGCGTGCCGTGCAGCACGATGTGGCGAAAGCGCTCGGGCAGGTCCGCCCACGGCGCATCGAGCGACACGCCTTCCTTTGCGGCCAGCTGCGCGAGCCTGGCACGGCGCGTGTCGTAGCGCGGCTTGCTCCACGGGTCGACGGCGCCCTCCGCCAGCGACCGCGACTGGTTGGGGACGATCAACGAGTCGTCCAGCCGCAGCACCGCGCCGAAGCCGGTGCACTCCGGACAGCTGCCGTACGGGTTGTTGAAGCTGAACAGCTGGGGGGATGGAGTGGCGAACTCGATCTCCGGGTGGTCGGGGCAGCGGAAGCGCTCGGTGAACCGCATCCGCGGCAGCCCCACGGGGATCACGATCGCCTCGCCCTCGCCCTCGGTGAACGCCGTCTGCAGCGAATCCGCCAGGCGCGCCGTATCCCCGGCATCCACGCGCAGGCGGTCGACGATGACGAGCAGCTCCTTCTGCCGGGTGAGATCGACGTCCGCCGGCAACTCGTCCAGGTGCAGGTCGCGCCCGTCCGCCATCAAGCGAAGAAAGCCGAGGGCACGCAGGTTTTCCGCGACCAGCGCGTGCGTCACCTTGGGAGAGAGCGGCAGGGGAAAGCACACCATCACCCGCGTGCCCTGGGGCAGCGCGAGGATGGCGTCGGTGGCGCTCTGGACGGTGTCGGGCCTGATCTCGCGGCCGCAGGGCTGGTCCGGGTGCGGCCCGGGGCAGTAGGTGCGGCCCACGCGCGCCCACAGCAGGCGCAGGTAGTCGTGCACCTCCGTGGCCGTGCCCACGGTGCTGCGGCTGGTCTTGGTGGGGTTGCGCTGCTCGATGGCGACCGCGGGCGAAATGCCCTCCACGCGGTCCACGTCGGGCTTTTCCATGCGGTCGAGGAACTGCTTGGCGTACGTGGAGAGTGATTCCACGTAGCGGCGCTGCCCCTCGGCGTAGACGGTGTCGAACGCCAGCGACGACTTGCCCGAACCCGACGGCCCCGTAACCACCACGACGGCGCGGCGGGGGATGTCGAGATCGAGGTTCTTGAGGTTGTGCTGGCGGGCCCCGCGAATGACGATGCGATCCTTCATAGCCCCGAAAACATACCGAACTCGCCCCCGGTGCGCAAAGTGTGCACAAAGGTGGACGATCCTGTCGCAGGAACGAGGCCTTTCGCCCTGGCAGCCGCGCCAGGGGCGCGCCCTCCGGGCTCGTACACCTTGCCCACCTCCCCCCAAAACCCTGGGGGAAATTGAACTTCGATCGCGTGCCGCACCGTTCGTGTCCGGACCACCCCTCCGTCGGGTCGGGGCCAGGGGGTCGACGGCCGTCGCGAGGAACGAGCAATCGGTCCGTCGGGGGAGAGCCCCCCGCGGGAACGCGCGGATCGCCCGTCATGAACGCCCGCTCTGCTTCGGCGGCATCGTCTACACCGGGCTGCAGGGGGCGGCCGAAGCCCCCGCGCCCGGCAAGCCTCTTGCACCACCGCCCCACCCTGCGCCGGGCCCCCGAGCCGCGGCGCACGGAGACCGGGAACCACGGAGAGGGTGCCATGCATCATGTCGATTTAACAGGCCTGCGGGTGGCGGTGCTCGCGGCGGACGGAGCCGAGCAGGTAGAGATCACGTCGCCCGTGGACGCGCTGACGGACCACGGGGCGGAGGTGGAGATCGTCTCGCTGCGGCCAGGGCGGCTGCGCACGGTCAACTTCCTGTATCCGGGCAAGAAGGTGCGCGTGCACCGCACCCTGCGCACGGCGGACGCGGAGGATTACGACGCGCTCCTGCTCCCCGGCGGCCTGATCGGCCCCGACACGCTGCGGCAGAGCGAGCAGGCGCTGGACTTCGTGCGCGCGTTCGACCGCGCGGGCAAGCCCATCGCCGTCATCTGCCACGGCCCCTGGCTGCTGGTCAGCGCCGGGCTGGTGGTGCGCCGCAACCTCACCAGCTGGCCGGGGATCAAGGACGACGTGCGCAACGCGGGCGCCGTGTGGCACGACGAGCCGCTCATCCGCGACCGCAACTGGGTCAGCAGCCGCGGCCCGCATGACCTGCGTCACTTCAACCGCGGCATGCTGGAGCTGTTCGCCGAGCACGTGCCGCAGGCGCCCGAGTCGCCGGAATACGCAGATCGCCGTCCGCGCCGCGAGCGCAGCCTGCCGGTCGGCAAGATGCTGGCGGGCGGCGGGCTGGCCGCGGGCCTCGTCTACCTGGTCGCGCAGCAGCTGCGCAACGAGCACGGGCCGGACCGGGAGTACGTGGAGGAGGTGGACCTGGAGCCCGCCACGGTGGACGTCCGCGCCGACGCGGACAACGACGAGGACGCCACCCTGACCGGCGCGTACGCCGGCGGAATGCCGTATCGCGAGGGCGGCCCCGAGTACTCCACCACCGGCTACCTGGGCAGCGACGGCGGCGGCTTCACGCCCCCCGCGGGCAGCGGCGCCGCGGGCGCTTCGGGCGACCTCGCCACCCCCGGCCACCGCAGAACCCCCGGCACGGGAACGGGCACCGGCAGGCCGGGCTCGTCCACGACCGGCCCGGGAACCGGCGAGGAGGGATACGGCGCCACCGGCACCGGGACCGACAGGGAGGGAACCGGCCTGAATCGCGGCGATGCCGCCACCGAAATGGGCACGGGAGCGTACGGCTCGGCGGGCACCGGCGGGTTCGGCGATTCGGGCGGCTCCCGCACCGCCTGATCCAGAAGACCGACGCAGCGGGGGCGGCCACCACGGCCGCCCCCGCTTGCATTCTGGCGTCGCGCGGGGCCGTTCGTTGGGGCCGGGGAGGGCCCCGGGCCGCGGAGCCCGCGCGAAGCCTCTCGCCCGGCCCCTCTCCCGCACTCATGCTTTCTCGCCCGCACAAGGTTCCGCAACGTGCGGGAGAGGGGGTGAACCTGCGCCCCGTCCCGGGCACCGTTCGGCGAGCCGGGGGGAGGGCCCCGCCACCCCGCCCATTGCCGCCGCCCGCGCCCGCCGTACCTTTCCGCCATGTCCATCGCCGAAGCGCTGTACACCGCCGCACTGCGCGCCGCCCGCCCGCTGCTCCCCCTCGCCGCGCGCGGGGACGGCAAGCTCGCGCGCGGCGTCCGGGGGCGCGCGGGCGTGCTGGAGCGGATGGAGGCGTGGGCACGCGCGCACCGCGACCCCGCGCGGCCGCTCGTCTGGTTCCACGCGCCCAGCGTGGGCGAGGGGCTGCAGGCGCGCGCGGTGGTGGAGGCGTTTCGCGAGCGGCGGCCGGACGCGCAGGTGGCGTACACCTTCTTCTCCCCCAGCGCCCAGGCCTTTGCGCGCACTGTCCGCGCCGACTGCGCCGACTACCTGCCCTTCGACCTGCCGGGCGACGTCCGCCGCGCGCTGGACGCGCTACGCCCGGCCGCCATCGCGTTCTCCAAGACGGACGTGTGGCCCGTCCTCACGCGCGAGGCCCGGGCGCGCGGCGTCCGCCTGGCGATGCTGAGCGGCACGCTGCCCGCCTCCTCGTCGCGCCTGCGCGGGCCGGCGCGCGCGCTGCTCGCCCCCGCCTACCGGCGCCTGGACCGCGTGGCGGCCATCAGCGCCGACGACGCGCAGCGGTTCGGGGCGCTGGGGGTGCCGGCCGAGCGCCGCTC
>DATABT010000990.1:0-13590 GCA_036259455.1 Longimicrobium sp.
AAGATCGGATTCGTCTTTCAGTCCTTTCAGCTCATCCCCACGCTCACGGCGCGCGAGAACGTGGCGGTGCCGCTGGACCTGGCCGGCAACGGCGGCGGCGCCGCGCGCGCGGACGAGCTGCTGGAGCGCGTGGGCCTGGGCGGGCGCGGGCATCACTACCCCACACAGCTCTCCGGGGGCGAGCAGCAGCGGGTGGCGCTGGCGCGCGCCTTCATCCACCGTCCCTCCATCCTCTTTGCGGACGAGCCCACGGGCAACCTGGATGCCGCCACCGGCGCACGCATCATCGAGCTGATGATGGAGCTGAACCGGGAACTGGGCACCACGCTCGTTCTGGTCACCCACGACGTGGACCTCGCGGGGCGCGCGCGGCGGGTGATCCGCCTGGCGGACGGCGCCGTGGTGAGCGACGAGCGGAGCGCCGGATCGTGAGCCTGCGCCCCCTGCTGGCGCTCTCCTGGCGCGAGAGCCGCTTCGCGCGCCGCCGGCTGCTGCTGTTCCTCTCCTCCATCACCCTGGGCGTGGCGGCGCTCGTCGCCACGCAGAGCTTCGCGGCCAACCTGGCGGCCGGCGTGCGCGACCAGGCGCGGGACATGATGGGGGCGGACGTCAGCCTGAACAGCAACCGCCCGTTCGGCCCGCGGACGGAGGCCGTGCTGGACTCGCTGCGCCGCGCCCGCGTTCCCGTGGCCCGGGTGACGAGCTTCGCCTCCATGGCGCTGGTGGAGCGGACCGGGGGCGCGCGGCTGGCGCAGGTGCGCGCCGCGGAGCCCGGCTACCCCTTCTACGGGGAGATCGTCACCGCCCCGGCGGATCGCTGGGCGCAGCTGCAGCGCGGGCGCAACGCGCTGGCGGACCCCGCGCTGCTCACGGCGCTGGACGCGCACGTGGGCGACGTCATCCAGCTGGGCGAGGGGCGCTTCACCATCATCGGCACGCTGGAAAAGGTGCCGGGCGCCGTGGCCATCGGGTCGCTCTTCGCGCCGCGCGTCTACATTCCCGCGCGCTACGTGGGCGAGACGCAGCTCATCCGCTTCGGCAGCCGCGCGGAGTACGAGGCGTACGCGCGCATGCCGGCGGCCAGCGCGGACCAGCTGCTCGCCGACCGCCGCGCCGCCCTGCGCGCCGAGCGCGTGGGGATCAGCACCGCGCGCGAGCAGCAGGCCGACCTGGATCGCGCGCTGCGGCGGCTGGGGAGCTTTCTGGCGCTGGTCGGCACCTTCGCGCTGCTGCTGGGCGGCATCGGCGTGGCCAGCGCCATGGGGGCGTACATCGCGCAGAAGCGCGACACGGTGGCCACGCTGCGGTGCCTGGGCGCCACGGCGCCGCAGGTCATCTTCATCTACCTGCTGCAGGCGGGGGTGATGGGGCTGATCGGCGCGGCGCTGGGGACGGTGATCGGCCTGGCGGTGCAGTGGGTGCTGCCGCGGCTGCTGGCGGACCTGCTTCCGGTGGACGTGGAAACGTCGCTCTCCATCCCCGCGGTGCTGACCGGCGTGGGCGTGGGCGTGTGGATCGCGGTCGCCTTCGCGCTGCTGCCGCTGATCGGCACGCGCCGCATCTCGCCGCTGCAGGCCATCCGCCGCCGGGTGGAGGCGGACCCCACGCGGCGCCGCGACCCGTGGATGATCGGCGGATGGGCGCTGCTCGCCGCGAGCATCATCGGCCTCATCTTCCTGCAGGCGCGGGAGATCGGAACGGGGATCGGCTTCACGATCGGCATCGGGGGGACGCTGTTCGCCCTGTGGCTGAGCGCGTGGCTGGTGACCAGGGCGGCGCGTCGGGCGCCGTCGGGCGCGTTCGCGTACCCCACCCGGCAGGGGATCGCGAACCTCCATCGTCCCGGAAACCAGACGCGCGTCGTGGTCCTGGCGCTGGGGTTCGGCGTCTTTCTGCTCGCCGTCGTCTACCTGATGCAGAGCAACCTGCTGCGCCCGCTGCGCGTGGACGCGGCGAGCCAGGGCAACCTGCTGCTCTTCGACGTGCAGCAGGAGCAGGAAGCCGGCGTGGCGCAGATCCTGGCCGGCGGCGGGACGGCCGTGCTGCAGCGCGCGCCCATCGTCCCCATGCGCATTCACGCCATCAACGGCGTGGCCGCGTCGGAGATGGTGCGGCGGTACGAGCAGACGCGCAGCCGCGCGGACAGCGCGGAGGACGCGGGCGCCGGGCGGCGCTCCGGCCCGCCGCGGCGTGGCGCGGGTCGCGAGGATGGGGACCAGCCGGAGATGTGGGCCGTGCGGCGCGAGTACCGGTCCACCTACCGCGACACGCTGGTGAATTCGGAGACGCTGCTGCGCGGGCGAATGTGGCGGCCGGGCGCGGGCGGCGCGGCGGGCGGGCGGGTGGCGGAGGTGTCGATGGACGTCTCCGTGGCCGAGGACCTGAAGGTGAACGTGGGCGACGAGATCACCTGGGACGTGCAGGGCGTGCGCATCCCGACGAGGATCACGTCCATCCGGGAGGTGGACTGGCAGCGGCTGGAGCCCAACTTCTTCGCCGTCTTCCCGACGGAGGTCCTTCAGGGAGCGCCGCAGACGTGGGTGATGCTGGCCCGCGCCCCCGGCGCCGATGCCCGCGCCGCGGCGCAGCGCGACGTGGTGCGGCGCTACAGCAACGTGGCCGTGCTGGACCTGACCGCCATCCAGGCCGCGCTGGACGACGTGCTGGGCCGCGTGGCCGCCGTCATCCGCTTCCTGGCCGCGTTCAGCGTGGCGACGGGGTTCATCGTGCTGCTGGGCGCGGTGCTCACGGGCCGGCTGCAGCGCATTCGCGAAAGCGTGGTGCTGCGCACGCTGGGCGCCACGCGCCGGCAGATCGCGCGGGTGCTGCTGGCGGAGTACCTGTCGCTGGGCCTGCTGGCCGCGCTCGCGGGGATCCTGCTGGCGGTCGCGGCCGGGTGGGCGCTGGCCGAGTGGCTGTTCGAGGTGGACTACGCCGTCCCCGTGCTGCCGCTGCTCTGGCTGGCGCTGGGCGTGACCGCGCTGTCGGCGCTGGTGGGCCTGCTCGCCAGCCGCGAAGTCTTTCGCCACACGCCGCTGGAAGCACTGCGGGAGGAGTAGCCGTTCCGCGCCCCGCGAGAGCGCCCTAGCCGTTATGTAACTTGCCTTATGTGATATGAATAATGTAGATTCCATAATCTAGAGGAGGCCTGCGCCCTTTCGCATTGCGCACATGGAGAAGCTCAATCCCTTCGAGTACGGCCGGGAGCTCGCGCTGGACGAGCTTGTCGATCGCCGCGAGGAGATGGCCGAGATCGACAACACCATCCGGAACCGCGGCAAGCTGTTCCTCATTGGCCCGCGGCGATTCGGAAAGACGTCCGTGCTCAGCGCGGCGGACGAGGCGGCCACCCGGCGGGGCGCGGTGGTGCTGCGCTTTGACGCCGAGAAATACGAGTCGCTGGAGCTGCTGGCAGAGGCGCTGCTGACCGCGGCCACGCGCGCGCTGGAAAGCCGGCTGGACCGTGCCGCCGCGCTGATCGGCAAGGCGGCCGGACTGCTGCGGCCGGAGGCCCGGGTCGACGCGGAGGGCTCCATCAGCATCAGCCTGGGAAGCCGGGACCCGCGCGGGTCGCTGCCAGTGCTCACGGATGCGCTGGACGCCATCGAGGCGTTGGCCAAGGAGTCCGGGCGCACCGTGGTCGTGATCCTGGACGAGGTGCAGCAGATCGTGGTGGAACACGGCATCGCCGCCGAGCGCCAGCTTCGCTCCACCGTGCAGCAGCACCGCCACCTGGGCTACATCTTCGCGGGCTCGGCCACGCGGCTGCTTACGGAGATGACCAGCGATCCGGACCGGCCGTTCTACCGCATGGGCGAGCGGCTTTTCCTGGGCGCTCTCCCCCGGGACGAATTCCAGGCGTTTCTGGAAAAGGGGTTTGCCGGGAGTGGCTGCACCAGCGACCCTGAGGTGTGTGCCTACATCCTGGAGCGCGCGGAGGAAGTGCCCTACAACGTGCAGCGGCTGGCGCATCAGGCGTGGGAGATGCTTCGCGCGGAAGGTGGGAGATCGGTAACCCGGGCGCTGGTGGATGATGCGCTGGAGCGCCTGGTGCGGCGTGAAGACCCGGCGTACACGCAGATCTGGACCACGCTGCGCCGCAACCAGAAGGCGGCGATCAAGGCGGTCATCAATGAGGGGGGTACTGGGCTGTTCGCCAGCGCCGTCTCGCGCAGGTACGGCATCTCCACGCCCAGTCTGCAGACGGCTCTCAAGCAGCTCGAGGCGGGCAGCCTCATTCGATCGGATCTGCAGAAAGGGCAGGCGCAATACCGCCTGATCGACCCGTTCTTCGCCGCATGGCTCCGCATCATGCAGGCGCCGTGAGCAATTATGTAATCCACATTATGTAATACACATTATGTAATCCACATAACAACGCCGGAAGAAATCCCTCCCCTGCCCGGGCCTGCATCTGTCCGAAGCCGTTGCGCTCCCCGCCGCCGCCGCGCCAGCTTGAGTGCGCCCGCCCGGATGCGCCGCGGCGGGCGGCTCACCCTGCACCAGCGCGCGCATGGCATTCGGCGACGGAACGGGCGGTCACAACGTGGTGGAGCGTGCGCTGGACGCGGCCCGCGAGGAGCTGGGCGTGCGCTGTGGCTTTCCCGCGGAGGTGCTGGCGGAGGCGGAGCAGGTCTCCAAGCGCGTCGCCACGGCGAACGCGGAGCGCGAGGACCGGCGCGACCTGCCGCTGGTGACCATTGACCCGCCGGGGAGCCGCGACCTGGACCAGGCGCTCTACATTCGCCGGGACGACGGCGGTTTCCGGCTCTTCTACGCGATCGCGGACGTCGGCTTCTTCGTGGACCGCGGCGGCGCGCTGGAGACGGAGGCGTGGAAGCGTGGCCTTACCGTCTACGGGCCGGACCGCAAGGAGCCGCTGTATCCGCCGGTTCTGAGCCAGGGCGCCGCCAGCCTGCTCCCGGACGAGGACCGCCCCGCCATCCTCTTCGAGTTCGAGCTGGATTCCGCCGCCGAGCTGCGCGCCACCACCGTGCGCCGCGCGCTCGTCCGCAGCCGCGCGCAGTTGACGTACGCACAGGTGGTGGAGCACGTGTGCGGCGGCGAGCGGCTGTTCGCGGGGCGGGAGTGGGCGGATGGGTTGATGGCGATGCGCCGCTTGGGCGAGCTGCGCGACGAGATCGAGGCGGCGCGCGGCGGTGTGTCCATCCCCCTGGTGGCGCAGCACGTGACGCAGCTGCACACGCGCCCGCTGGGCTACCACCTGGAGTTCGAGGCGCCGCAGGCGTCGGAGGAGTGGAACGAGCAGGTGTCGCTGCTCACCGGCCACGCCGCCGCGAAGCTGATGCTGCAGGCGCGCGTGGGCCTGATCCGCGTGATGGGCGCGCCCGATCCCGACGCGGTGGAGAGCTTTCGGCGCGCGGCGGAGGCGCTGGGCTTTTCCTGGCCGCGGGAGATGTCGTACGCGGAGTTCATCCGCGGCGTCGACATCGCCCATCCGCACGTTACGCCGCTGCTGTGGCAGGCCCGGCGCGTAAACCGCGGCGCCGATTACCTCGCGTTCGACGGCGACCTCCCCGCAGACCCCGTGCACCATGCGCTGGCGATGCCGTACGCGCACGCCACCGCGCCCCTGCGCCGCCTGTGCGACCGCTACGTGCTGGACCTGCTCATCCAGCTTTCCGCCGGCGCGCGCCCGTCCGCGGCGGACGTGGAAACCCTGAAGCGCCTGCCGAAGACGATGGACGAGGCGGAGCGCCGCGAGAGCCGCTTCGAGCGCCGCGCCATCGACGTGGCGGAGGCGTGGGTGCTGCGCGACCGCGTGGGCCAGCGTTTCGCCGCCACGGTGCTGGCCAGGCGCGACGGCGACGTGGAGGTGCAGATCGAGGTGCCGCCCGTGCGCTCCGTCGCCGAGACCAATGGCCGTCGCGCCGCGCCGGGCGAGGCCGTGCAGGTGAAGCTGGACCGCGTTTCGGTGGATGAGGGGCGCGTGTTCTTCACCCTGGTCTGATCCGACCGCTTCGCTCTTCATCATTCCTTCATCCAGCGGCCGGCAACCCGCGCCCGGCTTCCGGAATCACACCCGTCCGGTACGCGGCGCCCCTGGTGGCGCCGGCGCTCGCCACACAATCACTCCGGGTGACGGAAGATGATTCACATCCAACGCACAATCGCCGGGCCCCTGCTGGCCGCGGCGCTGCTGTCGGCGGACGCGGCCGCGCAGGACCGCATCGTTCGCCTTCCCGAGCGCGACCGCCCGCTGGCCGGCACCCCCGCCCAGGTCTTCGCCGTCGGCCGCGCCGATGGCGCCGCCCACGAGACGTTCGGCGAGGTCTCGGGGGTCGCCTTTGACGCGCAGGACAACCTGTACGTGCTGGACCGGAAGTCGCACCGGGTGCTGGTGTACGACGCCAACGGCCGCTTCGTCAGGCAGTTCGGCGCGCAGGGCCAGGGGCCCGGCGAGTTCATGGCGCCGATGCAGCTGGCAGTGGCCGGTGACGGCACCATCATCGTCTCCGATCTGGGGCGCCGCGGCTACTCGCTGTTCCGGCCGGACGGCACTTTTCTGCGAAACGTCCTCATGGAAGAGTGGATGCCCGGGCTGGGCGGCGGCATCGGCTGGCACCCTCGGGGCGGCATCGTGTCCACGGCCCGCCCGGCGCTGGGTCCATCGCGAAACGGAACGACCACGCAGAACGTGTTGCCGCTGCTCTTTCAGCCCGTCGCGGGCGGGCAGCCCACGCGGCTGTATGACATTCCGCAGGCGATCCGGGTCGACCAGCAGACCAGCGGACCGGGGCAGTTCAACGTCCGCATGAGGCCACCGCCCATGTTCAGCCCGCCCGTGCTGCTCGGCGTGATCCCCAACGGTCAGATGGCGCTCAGCTTCACTCCCGGCTACACCGTCCGCATCCTGGACGCGAGGGGACAGACCGTTCGCTATCTGCAGCGCCCTGTGCGTCCGCGCCTGACCACCGAGGCGGACCGCGAGCGCGCCCGTGAGAATCAGCGGGAGAGCCTGGCCAGCGGCCGGGGGATGGTGCAGATCACCAGCGGTGGCGGAGGAGGCGGTGCCCGGCCGGGCCTCAGCCGGCAGGACATCGAGCGCCGGCTCGGGGAGATGGAGTTCGCGGACACCATCCCCGCACTGCGTGCCCTCCGCGTCGCCCCATCGGGAAAGCTGTGGATCGAGCGCACCGGTCCCGTGGTCGGCGAGCCGGGCCCCATTGACCTGGTGACGCCCGAGGGCCAGTACCTGGGCACCATCACCGGCACCGCGCTTCCGGACGCCATCAGTCCCGGCGGACTGGCCGCGTGGATCGAGCGCGACGAGGACGACGTGGAGCGCGTGGTCGTCCGCCGCCTTCCCGCGAACTGGCGGTAACGCGCGGGGTCTTCGCGTAAGAGGGTTCAGGGGCCAGGAAATCGATTTCCGATCGCGTCCCTGTCCCGGCATCTTCTTCCCGCCTCTTTGCAGCCGCGCACCGGCCCCGTACGTTGGGGCGGGTGCGCGGCTTGCGTGTGGACCCGCACCGCCCGGGGGCCCCGCGCCCGCCTGGATTCCACGCCTGCCGGAGACGGATTCCGAGTGAACCGCGAGTACCACCGCTGGCACAGCCCCTCGCTGGGCCGCGACATGGAGATGCTTGTGTTCGGGCACGCGGGCGCGCGCGTGCTGGTGTTTCCCACCTCCAGGGGGCGCTACTTCGAGTGGGAAGACCGGGGGATGATGCAGGCGCTGGGCGAGCACCTGCGCAACGGCTGGATCCAGATGTTCTGCGTGGACAGCGTGGATGGCGAGAGCTGGTACGCCCGCTACAAGCACCCGCACCAGCGTGCCATCCGGCAGTTCGAGTACGAAAACTACCTGCTGCGCGAGGTGCTCCCCTTTTCGCAGAGCCGCAATCCCAACCCGTTCCTGATCTCGGTGGGGGCCAGCTTCGGCGCGTACCACGCGGTGAACACCGCCTTCCGCCACCCGCACCTGTTCGGCCGGGTGATCGCGCTCAGCGGCATGTACGACATCCGCGAGCAGACGGACGGCTACTACGACGACGCCGTGCGCGCCCACAACCCGTCGCATTACGTCGGCGAGATCCACGACCACGGGCACCTGGAGGCCATGCGCCGGATGGACATCATCCTGGCCACCGGCGAGACGGACCCGTTCGTGGAGAACAACCGCTGGCTCTCCGGCCAGCTCTGGGAAAAGGGCGTGGGCAACGCGCTGCGGCTGTGGGACGGCTGGTCGCACGACTGGCCGTACTGGATGAACATGATGCGCACCTACATCGGCGGGAGCGACTGACCGGTGAGTGCGTGAGTGCGGAAGTGCGAAAGTGAGGCGCGGGGGCGATGGCGTACTGCCGGTTCGGGCGCGACAGTGACGTGTACGTCTACGACGTGGAGGACGGCGTCGAGTGCTGCTGGTGCAGGCTGCGGAAGGGGCGCCAGTGGCTCCGCGCGCGGACGCACGAGGCAATGATCCATCACCTGCTGGTGCACCGCACCGCGGGGCACAAGGTGCCGGAGGAGGCGCTGGAGGAGCTGCGCGGTGGCTGACCGGCGGACGCGCGAGAGTGCGAAAGCAGACCGGTAGCGACGGAGGGCAGGCAGAGCGCGGTGCAGTTCAACCCTTCCCAGGGGTTTTTGGGGGAGGGGCGCGCCTGAACGAGCGGAGGGGCGCCGCCATGGGGCCCGCGGCATTGGACGAAGGTCAACCTATTTGACAACGCCAGGCGGAGGACGGGCAGATGACGCTGAACGTGGGGCTGATCGTGGGGCGGGAGTGGTCGTTTCCGCCGGCCTTCATCGAAGAGGTGAACCGCCGCGACGAAGGCGTGACCGCCGGGTACGTCACCCTCGGCGCGCCACGGATGGACCAGCCCGCCGAGTACGCGGTCATCATCGACCGCATCAGCCACGAGGTGCCGTTCTACCGCACCTATCTCAAGCAGGCCGTGCTGCAGGGCACCACCGTCGTCAACAACCCGTTCATGTGGACGGCCGACGACAAGTTCTTCGGCGCCGCGCTCGCGACGTCCCTGGGCATCGCGCACCCGAAGACGGTGGTGCTGCCGAACAAGGAGTACATCCCCGGCATCGTCAAGGAAGAATCGCTGCGCAACCTGCAGTACCCGCTGGACTGGCAGGGCGTCGTGGACTACGTCGGCCTGCCCTGCGTGCTCAAGGACGCGCACGGCGGCGGGTGGAAGGACGTGTACATCTGCCGCTCGCTGGACGAGCTCATCTACCACTACGACAGCAGCGGCCTGCTGACCATGGTGGTGCAGGAGTTCATCAAGTGGGACCACTTCATCCGCTGCATCTGCCTGGGGCAGGACGAGGTCCTTCCCATCAAGTACGATCCTGGCGAGCGCAAGTACCACGTAGACCACGCCCACATGAGCGACGAGCTGGGCCGCCGCGTGGTGGCCGATTCGCTCACGCTGGTGCGGGCGCTGGGGTACGACATGAACTCCATGGAGTGGGCCGTGCGCGACGGCGTGCCCTACGCCATCGACTTCATGAACCCCGCGCCGGACATGGACGTGTACTCGCTCACCCCGCACTACTTCGACTGGGTGGTCAGGCACATGGCCGACATGGCCATTCGCCTGGCGAAGAACCCGCGGAAGCAGGGGGTGGAGCTGGGGTGGCAGGCGCTCTTCCGCGGCCGGCGCGAGATGGACGCCGCCGTGGCGGAATCGCCCGTGGTCCACGCGCCGGTGCGGGAGCCCGCGTCTACCGAGACGTACACCCGCACGGCGGACGACGGGCGCGGCGGATACCTGATCGGCGGCGGGCGCAGTGGCGAGGGTGGCGGTAGCGCGTCGCCGGGCCGGGGAAATGACGATCCGGACGCGGCGGGCGAAGATCCGCACTACGACACGGCGGGGATGGACGAGGGCGCGGTGACCACGGAGGCCGCCGGCGGATACCTGATCGGCGGCGGCCGCGCGGGCGATCCCCCGCCCCCGCCGTCGGAGGATTCGTACACCGCCGCGTTGCCGCACGCGGGGAGCGCGGATGCGCCCGGCGCGGGAACGGCGGATTCCACCCGGAGCGGCGGGTACCTGATCGGCGGGGGGTTCGGCACGGAGTCGGCGGATTCCGCCGGTCCGGGCGACGCGCCGGACGAGGTGGTGGACGAGGAAGCGTCGGAGGGGCACGCGTGAGCGACGCCGCCGTCGCGCGCGGCGCCATCGAACGGTGGCACGCGCTGCTGGAAGACGCGGAGCTCGCGGCGGAGTGCGCGGGGCAAATGGACGAACAGCACCGGCGCCGGGGGATGTACTTCGGCGACCGCATGCTCTGCTCCGTACTCCGCCCCCGCTTGCTCACCCCCGGCCAGTACCGGTGGATCCGCCGGGAGATCGGCACGCTGATGCGCGCGTTCACCCGCATTCACGAGCGCGCCGTGGCGGACGACGCCTTTCGCGCGCAGTTCCGGCTGCTGGACTGGGAAGAGGCGCTGGTGCACCACGACCCCGGCTTCGCCTCCCCCAGCCCCACCTCGCGCCTGGACGCCTTCTTCTCGTCCGACGAGCAGACGCTGCGCTTCACCGAGTACAACGCGGAGACGCCGGCCGGCCCCGCGTACATGGACGTGCTGAGCGAGGCGTTCCTGGCCCTCCCCGTCACGGGCGAGTTCCTGCGCTCGCACGTGCTGCATCCCCTGCCCGCGCGGCACGGGGTGCTGCACGCGCTGCTGGGCGCGTACCGCCAGTTCAGCGGCCGGCGCGAGCTGCCGCGCATCGGCATTCTGGACTGGACCGACGTTCCCACCGTCAGCGAGTTCAACTTCTTTCGCGACTACTTCGCCTCGCACGGCATCCAGGCCCAAATCCACGACCCGCGCGAGTGCGAGTACCGCGACGGCAGGCTGCTCGCGCCCGGCGGGTTCCGGATCGACCTCATCTACAAGCGCGTGCTCATCGACGAGCTGGTGCTGCGGATGGGGATGGACAGCCCCGTGGTGCGGGCGGTGCGCGACGGCGCCGTGTGCATGGTGAACCCGTTCCGCTGCAAGATCGTCTACAAGAAGGCCTCGCTGGCCGTGCTGGGCGACGAGCGCAACGCGGAGATGTTCGGCGCCGACGAGCTCGCGGCCATCCACGCGCACGTGCCCTGGACGCGGGTCGTGGAGGAGCGGCGGACGATCAAGGACGGCGCGGAGATCGACCTGCTGCCGTGGATGGCGCGCAACCGCGAGCGGCTGGTGCTGAAGCCCAACGACGACTACGGCGGCCGCGGCATCGTACTGGGATGGCTGGTGCCGGACGACGAGTGGCAGGCCACCATCCGCCAGGCACTGGACGCGCCGTACGTGGTGCAGGAGCGCATCATCCTCCCCACCGAGCCGTTCCCCAGCTGGGTGGACGGGGGCGTGCGGGTGACGGACCGGATGATCGACATTGCCCCGTACGTAACCAACACCGCGCACGTGGACGGATGCCTCACCCGCATCGCCACCGACCCGCTGCTGAACGTGACGGCGGGCGGCGGATCCAGCGTCGCCACCTTCCTGGTGGAGGAGCGCTGAAGGGTGGAGCCGCGCGCGTCCGTCCGCGCGCGCCACGGCTGGCGGCCGGAGCGCATCGCCGGAACGGCGGACGGCGCGCCGGTGCGCGCGGGCCAGCTGGCGCGGCGGCTGATGAACTTCGGGCAGCACTGGCGGACGGGGGGGATCGAGGAGGTGGAGTACACGATCGAGATCCCCCTCTCGTTTCTGGCCGGGCTGATGGAGCGCGAGCATCCCGGCTATGTGGAGGACAGCATCGCGCACCCGTCGGACCACCCGTACGAGGCGGCCCAGCGCGAGCGCGGCTGGCCCGGCGTGCCCGGACTGCTGGCGGATCCCGGGCTGCCGCGGATGAGCGTGGAGTGGTACGACGGCGACCTGCTGCTGCAGTGGCTGGGCGCCGGGCCGCCGAAAGAGGCACCCGGGTTCGTCCTCAACACCGTCTCCTTCCGCGGGCGGGTGGGGAACGCCATCGTGCTGGCGGGGCACGCGCGGCGGGCGGACCGACCCGTGCGCTACCAGGACGAGTAGCCCTCGCACGGCCCGGTCCGTGCAGAAAATCCCGCCGAAATGCGGCCCCCTGGCCGCCCTCTTCCTCGCACCACCAGCCTCCACCCGCACCCGACCGGGACGCCGCATGAAGGAGCCCTCGCTCACCCTCGGCATCGAAGAAGAGTACCAGATCATCGACCCGGAAACGCGGGAGCTGCGATCGTACATCACGGAGCTGCTGGAAGACGACCACATGCTGCTGGGCGAGATCAAGCCCGAGCTGCACCAGTCCATCGTGGAGGTGGGCACCAGCATCTGCCATACGCCGCAGGAGGTGCGCGCGGAGCTGGTGCGGCTGCGGGGAATGGTGATGGGACTGGCCGCGCGCAAGAACCTGAAGGTGGTGGCCGCCGGCACGCACCCGTTCAGCAGCTGGATGACGCAGGAGATCACGCCGCTGGAGCGCTACATCGGCGTGCGGCAGGACATGCAGGACCTGGCGCAGCAGCTGCTGATCTTCGGCACGCACGTGCACGTGGGGATCGAGGACCAGGAGTTCCTGATCGACGCCATGAACGTGTCGCGGTACTTCATCCCCCACCTGCTGTGCCTGTCCAGCAGCTCGCCGTTCTGGATGGGGCGCAACACGGGGCTCAAGAGCTACCGCAGCGTCATCTTCCGCAACTTTCCCCGCACGGGCGTGCCCCGCATCATGCGCGGCTGGGGAGACTTTCAGGAGCTGCAGGAAACGCTGGTCAACACGCGCTGCATTCCCAACGGCAGCAAGATCTACTGGGACCTGCGCCCGCACCACGCGTTCCCCACGCTGGAGTACCGCTTTCTGGACGTCTGCACGCGCGTGGACGAGGCGGTGTGCGTGGCGGCCATCCTGCAGGCCATCATCAAGAAGCTGTGGAAGCTGCGCCGCGACAACATGACGTTTCGCGTGTACGGGGCGGACCTCATCGAAGAGAACAAATGGCGCGCGGTGCGCTACGGGCTGGACGGGAACCTCATCGATTTTGGCAAGCAGGAGGAATGTCCGGCCAGGGGGCTGATCCGCGAGATGCTGGAGTGGTTCGTGGACGACGTGCTGGACGACCTGGGCACCCGCGCGCAGGTGGAGTACGCCTTTCGCGTCATGGACGAGGGGAGCAGCGCCGACCGCCAGATCGCCGTCTACGAGCGCACGGGCGACATGAAGGCCGTGGTGGACCACCTGATCGCCGAGAGCGAGGAGGGGGTGCTGCAGGAGGCGGGGGCGGCGCGGGGGTAGGGGACGGGTATACCCACCCGCAAGCGTTTGCCAACACCCTCTCGGGGCGCGTTCAAAGAGGTCCTTCGTCGATTTCGTTGCAGAGCGCGGCCGGAACCTCGCCAGAACCTTTGAAGATTCATCCACCGGGAAGCAGGTGACGTCATCCTGCGTCATTCGGCGCTGCGCGCACCCTGTGGGATGAAAGTCGCTCGCGCCGCGGCTGTCATAGTACTACGGGATCTTTCGTCAAGGGGGCGCTGAGGCGGTTTCCTGGTTCAGGGGAGCATCCATCCTGGGCACTCGCTCCGACGGCGAAGTGCCGGGATTTGTTCGGCCGTGTCCTCCGGTTCCCGCG
>DATABT010000991.1:0-1812 GCA_036259455.1 Longimicrobium sp.
CTTTGCGAGGGCGGGCCTTTCCGCGCCCGGCGGCGGATCGGGATATACGGAATTCGCCAACTCACGTACGAAGCGTCTAGGCGCTGACCCAAGGTGTGCGCTTGCATTCGTGGCTGGCGTGGCACATGGAATTTCCGTGAAATTGGAGGTCGTTGACGGACTATATCAAAACTCATATACTCAGGGGAGAGCGGCATGGATCATCCTCCGTTGCGCCCGCTGGTGTGGGTGGGGTCCGCGCGCAAGGACTTCGCGCGCTTGCCACCCGGGGCGCAGGACGATTTCGGCCATCAGCTGTTCCCGGTGCAGGCAGGGGCGGATGCGCCGGGTGAAGAGCCTTTGACGCGCGGGAGGCTCAAAGGGCCTGGAATCCGGGCGATCAGGGTAGACTTCGACCGCGACACGTACCGGGTGGTCTACACGGTCGAGCTGGCGAGCGGAATCTACGTGCTGCACGCGTTCAAGAAAAAGTCGAAGTTCGGCATCTCCACGCCGGCGCACGATGTCGGAGTGGTGCGCCAGCGCTTCGCGGCCGCCGTGAAGATGGACAGGGCCCTCTCCACGTCCAGAGCAGGGGAAACACGATGAGCGACGAGAATCCCGAGTTCTTTGTCAGCAGCGGGAACCTCTGGGCCGACGTCGGCCGTCCCGACGCGGAGGAGGCGTTCGCCCGCTGCGTGCTGATGGCGCGCGCATGCGACGTCATCCGCGAGCGGGGGCTCACGCAGACGCAGGCCGCGGCGATCCTGGGCACCAATCAGCCCACGGTGTCGGACCTGATGCGCGGAAAGCTCTCGAAGTTCTCGCTGGAGCGGCTGATCGGGTTCCTGACCGCGCTGGGCCAGGACGTGGAGATCAGCGTTCGTCCCCGCCCGGCCGACGCACAGGGGCCGGCGCTGGTGGTCACCGGCCGGGACTGAGGCGCGAGCGCATCGTTCTTCCGCTCGGTTCAAAGGCCCGCCGCACGGGATGCGGCGGGCCTTCGTGCGTCCGTGATCCACCCGTGTACGATCATTGCAACCGCGTCCCCGGCTCGCCGCGCGCACGGGTGCCGCGGCGCGGGGTCGTGCGCGCAACGGGAGGAGGATGCGGATGCAATCGTCCGAAAGGTCGGTGTCGGTGTGGGAGGCCGCGGTGCCGCAGCGCGAGTATCCACCGCTTTCCGGCGCGGCGGAGGCGGACGTGTGCGTGGTGGGCGCCGGGATCGCGGGGATGACGGCCGCGTACCTGCTGGCCAGGGCCGGGCGGCGCGTGATCGTGCTGGACAAGACCAGCGTGGGCGGCGGCGAGACGGGGCAGACCACGGCGCACCTGAGCAGCGCGCTGGACGATTACTACCACGTGCTGGAGAAGGTGCACGGCGAAAAGGGCGCGCGGCTGGCGTACGAGAGCCATCACGCGGCCATCGAGCGCGTGGGCGCCATCGCGGCGGAGGAGGGGATCGACTGCGACTATGCGCGCGTGGACGGCTACTGGTTTCGCGAGCCGGGCGACCCGCACGGGCCGGAGCTCCTGGAGAAGGAGGCGAACGCCGCCCGCCGCGCGGGCGCACAGGTGGAGCTGCTGGACCGCATTCCCGGCGTGCCGTTCGACAGCGGGGCGGCGCTTCGCTTCGCCGGGCAGGGGCAGTTCCACGTGCTCAAGTACCTGGCGGGGCTGGCGGACGCCATCCACCGGCTGGGGGGGCGCATCCACACGGGGAACCTGGTGAACGAGGTGGTGGGCGGGGCGCGGGCCTCGGCCAAGGGCGACGGCTTCTCCGTATCCGCCGGCGCGGTGATCGTCGCCACCAATCCGCCGGTGCACGACCGC
>DATABT010000992.1:0-16668 GCA_036259455.1 Longimicrobium sp.
CCCCTTCGCGCATCGGGCCGCCGGGTCAGCGTCCCACGCCCGAGCCGATCAGTCCGCTGTCGTCCTCCCCCGCGGCGGGCGTAGTGGGGGTGGTCGCCGAGGTGGGGCTCTCCTCGAGGGCGGCTTCACCCGGCGCGTGGAGCGCCGCGTCGGGGGCGGTAACGCTGCCTGAGCAGGCTGCGGCGGCCAGCATCACGGCCGCGGCAAGGAGACAACGCACGGTCTTCATGGGATTTCCTCCAGAACATGGGGGGCAAACGGGCCGGGGATCTGGGGAGCAAGATAATGCGTGAAGGCCCGTTTGACTACGCCTTGGTTGCATGATAACGCTCTCTTCGCGACGTCACGCCGACCCCTCTCCTCCGTCAGCAGCTACGTATTTCCTCACAAATGCACAGTGTTTCTTACCGGAGCAATGAAGGGAAAACATTTTACGCCTTAGAAAACAAAGTCTCCATGGTTTCCGTCCGCGCGAAAGCCCCCGGTCCATGAGGGCGGCGTGAGCCACAGGACCAGTACCCTTTCGCTTGCGGCCACCGCGCACTACCTTGGCCTCGGCTTCGGCTTTTGTTCACCGCGCGCGTCCGCACCCCGTTGAAGTCCAACCCCGCGCATCCGCTGCGCGCGATTGCCCGAGAGGCCCGCAACACCCCCGGCGTGTACCGTATGCTGGGACACGACGGAGAGGTGCTGTACGTGGGCAAGTCCAAGAGCCTGCGCACGCGCCTGCTCTCGTACTTCCGCGCCCGCCGCGGCGACAAGCAGCACCGCATTATCGAGGCGTCGCACACGCTCGCCTGGGACTACGAGCCCAGCGAGTTCGCGGCGCTGCTGCGCGAGCTGCAGATGATCAAGCGGTTCCGGCCGCGGATGAACGTGCAGCACAAGCGCGACGGCCGGTACTCGTTCCTCAAGCTGGCGCAGGGCAAGGCGCCGCGGCTGTTCGTGGTAGGCGCGGTCAGCGACGACGCGGCGGCGTACTACGGCCCCTTCCGCGGCGGAAAGCGCATCCAGGAGGCGGTGCGCGAGCTGAACGACCTGCTGGGGCTGCGCGACTGCCCGCAGGCCACGCCCATCCGCTTTGCCGACCAGCCGGACCTCTTCTCGTTCGAGCACGTTCCCCGCTGCCACCGCGCCGAGCTGCGGCTGTGCCTGGGGCCCTGCGCCGCGCGGTGCAGCCAGGGCGAGTACAACGCGCGGGTGGAGCTGGCGAAGGCGTTTCTGAACGGACACGCCGACGAACCCCTGCGTTGGCTGGAGCAGCGGATGAACGCCGCGGCCGACCGGTGGGAGTTCGAGTACGCCGGACTCCTCCGCGACCGGCTGCACCGCCTGGAGCACCTGCGCGACGAGTTCGCCCGGCTGCGCGAGGCGCTGGACAGCCTGACCTTCGTCTACCGCGTTCCCGGCGTGGACGGCGACGACCGCGTGTACCTGGTGCGCCGCGGCACCGTGCGCGCGGCGGTGGCCGTGCCCAGGACGGCGGCGGAAAAGCGGCGGCTGGCGCGGCTGTGCGAGGAGCACTTCGGGCGGCCGGAGCACGACGGGGCCCTCGTCCAGCGGCACCAGGTGGACGAGATCCTGCTGCTGGCGCGCTGGTTCCGCGGCCGCCCGCGGGAGATGGAGAACACCACGCCGCCCGCGCGCCTGGAGGCGCTGCCGCTGAGCGCGTGAGCGCCCGGCACGGCGGTTGCGCCCGCGCCGCGCATCCGGGGAATTCGTATCCCCACGCCGCTGACCCACGACGGAGCCGTTGATGCGGACCGCCTTCCGCCTTGCCGTTCTGATCCCGCTCGTCCTCCTTTCCCTCACCGCCTGCGGGCGCGGCGAGGCCGGCGGACGCGCGGAAGCCGATTCCGTGCAGCGCGTGGACAGCATGCGCATCATCTACGGGGCCACGGGGCCGGACAACGTCCGCGTGACGCCGGTGGAGATCGACATCGAGGGGCTCCCCGCCGGGTGGGAGGGGATGAAGATCGCCGCGCTCAGCGACTTTCACCTGGGGATGTGGCCGGGAAACACGGCCACGGCGCGGGCGGCGGTGGAGCGGGCGGTGGCGGAGCGGCCGGACGTCTTCGTGCTCCTGGGCGACTACGTGTCGCGGGGGGCGGACTACGCCGCGCTGGACCAGGTGCTGGCGCCGCTGCGCGGAAAGCCGGTGTTCGCCGTCCTGGGCGACCGGGACATGCTGGAGCGCGCGGACGAGCCCGACAGCACCCTCATCCGCACGCGCGAGGCGATGCGGCGCAACGGCGTGCAGCTGCTGGAGAACCGCCGCGCGCCCTTCGTCCGGCGGCGCGACACGGCGTACATCGCGGGGATCGATCCGTACACCGCGCGGCGGCCGGACTGGCGGCGCGCGGAAATCTTCGGGGGCATCCCGGGCGGCGGAAAAACGCCGCTGGTGCTGGCCCACATGCCCGTCGCCGCGGTGACCCTGCCGACGGACAAGTATCCCGCCATGCTCGCCGGCCACACCTTCTGCGGCCAGGTGGAGGTGCCGGGAACGCCGCGGCTCACATGGCTGAACACCGAGGTCTTCCCCGGCACGGCGAACCCCGCCTCCACGCGCATCTACCGCGTGCGCGGCGCGACGGTGTTCGTGACCTGCGGGCTGGGCTTCGGCTACGTGCCGGTGCGCTTCGGGGCGCCGCCGGAGGTGGCGCTCATCACGCTGCGGGGCGTGGGCGGCGAGGCGGAGGCGGATTCGGCCAGGGCGCCGGCGGGAGTGAACGTGGATTCGCTGATCCAGAGCTTCACCCCCGACACCACCGCCGCCCGCCGCCGCGCCGAACGCGACAGCGTGGAGCAGGAAGGCTGACGGAAACAGCGTTCACGCAGAGCAGCAGAGAGGCAGAGCAACAGAGGAAGACACCTCCGCTGCTCTGCCTCTCTGCTGCTCTGTGTGATCAGGATATCATGTCAGATTTTCGCCTCGCCACGGAGCCGTCCGGAGCGGCACGAGCGAACTCCGTCAACTCCGCCGACTCCGTGTGAGGCCAATCCTCAGCGCGTCCACTCGGAGATGCTGCGCGGCGGCGTCTGGCACTCCGGCCACGAACCCGGCTGCCCCGTCTGCTGGTTCACCGGGAACTCGGTGATGCGGTCGCGGGGCAACATCTCCGGCTCCTGGTCCGCCAGGTAGACCAGCATGGCCACCATCAGCGCGTTCCGGCGCACGTCATCGAACGAGATCTTGTCGTACGTGTCGCGGTTGGTGTGCCACGTGTACGTCCCGTAATCCCACGAAAGCGACCCCAGCCCGAACGCCGGCGCGCCGTAGCAGACGAACGACGCGTTGTCGGACCCGCCGCCGCTGGGGGTGCCCGGGTCCTGGATGTTCACGCTGTCCGAGACGAACGCGGGCATGGCGGCCAGCCAGCGGCGGAAGATGGGCGCCGCGCCCGTGAAGCCCTGCATGCCGATGTTGCGGATGCGCCCCGTGCCGTTGTCCTGGTTGAAGAGCGCGTGCAGCCCGCGCACGACCTCGGGGTGGTCCGCCGCGAACGCGCGCGAGCCGATGAGCCCCTGCTCCTCGCCGCTCCAGTGGCCCACCAGGATGGTGCGGTTGGGGCGCGGATAGACCTGACGGAGGATGCGCATCGTCTCCATCATCACGATGGTCCCCGTGCCGTTGTCCGTGGCGCCCGACGCACCGTCCCACGAGTCGAAGTGGGCGCTCAGCATGATGTACTCGTCCGGCTTGCGCGTCCCCCGCACCTCGGCGATGGTGTTGCTGACGGGCGTCTCCTCGCCGGTGAACTCGGCGCGCGTGTCCATCCGCAGCGTGGGGTTGTCGCCGCTGGTCGCCAGGCGGTAGACCAGGCCGTAGTCCTCGCAGCCAAGGTCCACGGTGGGGACGGTGCGCGTGCGGGCGTTGAAGATCTTCTCCACGCCCCACCCCGCCGACCACAGGTTGGTCAGGATGCCGGCGGCGCCCGCCTGCTCCAGGGCCACGGGGAGGTCGCGGCTGGTGTAGCCCGTCCGCGCCACGCGCTGCGTCCACGCCTGCGCGGCATCGCTGCGCTGCTGCCGGAACCGCTCCCAGTCGGCGGGGACGGCCCAGCGCTGCCAGTTCTCGTCCGGCCGGCAGGTGGGCGGGGCAAAGCTGATCATCACGAACTTGCCGCGCACGCTGGGCAGCCAGGCGCGGAACGCCGCGGAATCGGCCACGTCGGGGAGGACGACGACACCGGCCTCCACCGGCGCGGTGGTGCCCGGGCTCCACGCCAGCATCATCGCCTCCAGCGTGCGCACGCGCGGCGTGAGCAGGTCCACGTGCGTGTAGCCGCGGTTCCACCCGCGCCACGTCCCGTAGCGCTCGTTGCGCGCGGTGATCCCCCACTGCCCGTACGTGCGGACCACCCAGTCCTGCGCGGCGAACATCCCCGGCGTCGCGGTGAGCCGCGGCCCCAGCGAGTCAAGCAGCGCCTGCGCCAGCGGCTCCAGTTGCGAGCGCCGCGTCCCCTCTTCCCAGATCCCGCGCAGCACGGGATCGCTCGTGGTCCACTCCGGCTGCGCCTGCAGCGGCGCGGCGGCCAGCGCGGCCGCGCCCATCGCCCACAATGCGGTTCTCTTCATCCCAATCTCCGGGTGTGGATGCCGGCCCGTTCCCGCCGGCAGGGTAGTGCCGCGCGAAATCTACGGGTGGAGCAGGCAGAAATGCGAGTTTTTTAGCAGACGGTGGATCGATCGACCGCACGAGGCCTGTCCTGATACGGGCTTTTTGTTTTCCCCGGAGGGTGTTGCTGAACCTCGCGCCAGAACAAGTCATCCTGAGTCACTCGGCGCTACGCGCACCCCTGCCGAATGAAAGTCGCTCGCCTCGGCTGTCGTTTCGACGGAGGCGCCCGCGTGATCGCTGCCGGTGCAGGAACCCATGGCGCCGGCGGAGAAATCTACTCGCCCGGGCGGGTGCCACGACCCGCTCCACGGAGCTCGCCCGAATCCCCTTTCTGTTCAGGGAGGCGCCGCTCCGAACGATCTTCCTGCGAAACACCTGGACGCCGACCGAAGGACCTTGCCGGCACAACCGAGGGGCTGGTTCCACGCCTCGTATCCAGCCCCTCGATTCGGACGGAAGGTCCTTCGGTCGCGCCGCAACGCTTGCGCTGGTTCAGGTTCTGCGCGGGCGCTCCCTCAGGATGGCTGGATGCTGGCGACGTTTAGCAACGCCCCCCAAGAAACCGACGCTTCCGTTCTCACCCGCCGATGGTCCGCGCGGCGGCTTGGCACGCCGGCCAGCGCCCGGGCTGCCCCGCCGGGTCCGCGGGCAGGTCCGTCCGCACCGTGCGCGGAATGCGGCGCGGCTCCTCCGAGGCCAGGTACGCCAGCATCGCCAGCATGGTCGCGTTCCGGCGCAGGTCGGGAAACACCAGCTTGTCGTACGTGTCGCGGTCGGTGTGCCAGGTGTAGGTGCCGTAATCCCACGACCTCGACAGCAGCCAGAACGCCGGCGCGCCGTGGCAGACGAACGACGAGTGATCGCTGGAGCCCGCGCTCGGCAGCCCCGGCGCGTCCAGGTGCACGCTGTCCGCCAGTTCCGGCGGCAGGCGGCCCAGCCAGCGGCGCCAGAACGGCTCCGCCTCCGTGAACCCCTGCATCGAGATGCGTTCGATGCGTCCCGTGCCGGTGTCCTGGTTCAGCAGCGCCTGCAGCCCGGCGACGATCTCGGGGTGGTCTTCCGCGAACGCGCGCGAGCCGTTGAGCCCCTGCTCTTCCCCGCTCCACAGGCCGACGACGATCGTCCGCCGCGGCTCCGGATACACGCGGCGGAGAATGCGCAGGGCCTCCATCATCACCACCGCGCCGCTGGCGTTGTCCGTGGCGCCGGACGCCGCGTCCCACGAATCGAAGTGCGCGGAAAGCACCACGTACTCGTCCGGCAGGCTGCGGCCGCGCACCATCCCGACCGTGTTCATCGCCTGCGCCTGGCCCGTGTACCCGGCCCGCGCGTCCACGCGAAGGACGGGACCCTGCGCGCGCTCGGCGAGCCGGAAGAGAAGGCCGTAGTCCTCGCATCCCACGTTGAGCACGGGGACGGCGGGCGTCATGGCCATGTGGATGAAGGATGTGCCCCATCCGCCCGTCCACTCCTGCGTCAGCACGCCGGCCGCGCCCGCCTCGCCGAGGACGTGGATGAGCTCCCACGAGTCCGTCCCCGTGCGCGCCCGGCGCCGCGCCCACGCGCTGTCCGCCCGCGCCGCATCGCGCGCCAGCCGCTGCAGCGTCTCCGGCCGCGCCCACTGCGCCCAGTTGTCCGTCGGGCGGCAGGTGACGGGCGCCGCGTCCACCAGCACGTAGCGGCCGCGCACCGTCCCCAGCCACGCGCGGAACGCCGCCGAATCCGCCACTTCGGGGAGCATCACCACCTCCCCCGTGACCGCGCCCGGTGTACCGCGGGAGTACGCCAGCAGCCGCGCCTCCAGGGTGCGCATCCGCGGCGCGACCAGGTCCACGTGCGCCGTGCCACGCCGCCAGCCGATCCAGGTGCCGTACGGCTCCGTGCGCGCCTCCGCGCCCCAGCCGCGCATCACCCCCGCCGCCCAGTCGTGCGCCCCCTGCTGCCCCGGCGACCCCGTCAGCCGCGGCCCGATGGAATCCGCCAGCACCTGCGCCAGCGGCTCCACCTGCGACCGCGTCATCCCCTCGTCCCAGATGGCGCGCAGCACGCGGTCGTCCGTCCTCCACCCCTGCTGTGCCTGGGCGGATACGGCGGACAGCGCGCAAAAAGAAAGCGCCACCAGCGCGCTTCGGAAGGGGATCGGCACCACGCGAAATCAGGGAGTGCGGGGGATGAGGTCGATGAGCCGCGCCCGGACCCTTCCGTCCTCGATCGCCGCGAGGGCGACGGTGACGGGGTCCTTGAAGCGGCGCGGCCCCGCGCTGCCGGGGTTGACGGCAAGCGTGGGGCCGACCTGCTGGATGACCGGCCGGTGCGAGTGGCCAAAGACGACGAGCCCCGCGTCCGGGTGCGCCGCGGCCACCTTCTGCGGCGTCGGCGAGCCGAACTGCATCCCGTGCACGACGGCGATCCGCACCCCGCCGAGCTCCACCCGCGCCACCTCCGGCACGCGAGCGCGGATCCCCATCCCGTCCACGTTCCCCCACACCGCCGTCACCGGGGCAAGGGCCGCCAGTTCCACGAGGATGCCGGGATCGCCCACGTCGCCGGCGTGGAGGATGTGCTCCACGCCCTCGAACGCCTCGAAGACCTGCGCGCGCAGCAGCCCGTGCGTGTCGCTGATGATGCCGATCTTCATCCCGGCGCCCGTCTACCGCAGCTGGATGCGGGCGCTGCCCTTGCCGGACTCCACGTACGCGTCGCCCACGCGCTGGAACCGCCACCAGTGCAGCTCCGCCTCCGTGCTGTCCGGCGCGTACAGGCCGATCTCCGCGTACTCGATGCGCACCGTCTGGCCCGGCGCGATCTCCGGGCAGTCCGCCGGCGAGGTGCACGGCGCCCACAGCGCGAAGGCGTCGGGGTTGAAGATGCGGTAGTAGACGGGCTCGTCGTCCTCGTTGGTGACCCGGATGGCGGCTGGCCCGTCCGGCTCCACCCGCAACGCGGACGGCGTGTCCGCGAGGATGGGGGCCCCGTTGCACGCGGCCAGGAACGCCGCGGCACAGAACGGAAGAAGGCGGTTCAGCATGCTTGCACCTCGGCTGCCAGGGTTCTCACAGCCGCACGATGATGCTTCCCGTGCGGCCGACGGTGTATGCGCCCGAGCCGTCCGCCTGCGATTCCCACCAGTAGACGATGGCCTCGGTGTCGCCGTCGTCGTACAGCGCGATCTCCGCGTACGGAATGCGGACCGTGGCGCCGGGCTCCAGGGTGGGACATCCGGCGTTCGCGGGCGTGCACCGGCTCCACGTCACCGTCCCCGCGTCCACGCGCTCGTAGACCGCGTAGTGCACCGGCCGCGCGCCGACGTTGCTCACCGACAGCGTGGCCGCGCGCGCCTCCGCATGGATCAGGGAATAGTCGTCGATGGCGGACGGCGAATCGCACCCCGCGAGCAGGGTGAGCGTGGCGGCGGCGAACAGGCGCTTCAGCATGCAGTACATCAGCGTGGATGGAAGCGAGAGGCGGATCAGAACGCCATCGAAAACGTGCCAGGCGCCGGGATGCGGACATCCCTCCCTCACCCCATTCACCCGTTCACCCGCTCACCCGACTCGCCGCTCTTCCACCGCTTCCCGATCCCGTGCTCCACGCCCAGGTGGTCCAGGATGCGCGCGACCACGAAGTCCACCATGTCGTCGATGGACTGCGGGTGATGGTAGAACCCCGGCGCCGCGGGCATGATGGTGGCGCCGGCGCGCGTGAGCCGCGTCATGTTCTCCAGGTGGATGAGCGAGAGCGGCGTCTCGCGCGGGACCAGGATGAGCGGCCTCCGCTCCTTGAGCGCCACGTCCGCCGCCCGCTCCACCAGGTTGCGCGACGTTCCCGCCGCGATGGACGCCAGCGTACCCATGCTGCACGGGCACACCACCATCCCCGCCGAAGGCGCGGAGCCGGAAGCGGGCGTGGCGCCGCGGTCCAGCGAGTCGTACAGTTCCACCCTGGACCAGTCGCCCGTGGCCGCGCGTAACGCGTCGAGCCCGTCGATCCCCGATTCCTCCGCCAGCAGCCGAAAGCCGTAGCCAGAGACGATCAGCCGCACCCCGGTGCCGCTGTCGTTCAGCGCGCGCAGCAGCCGCACCGCGTACGGCGCCCCCGACGCCCCCGTGATGCCCAGGGTGACCGGCGCGCCGGGCGAAACCCTCACGCCAGCAGCCTTTCCCCCAGCACGATCAGGAAGAAGATGATGGAGATGGCGCCGTTCAGCGTGAAGAAGGCCGCGTCGATCTTCGACAGGTCGTCGTGCTTCACCAGGCTCTGCTCG
Organism: Longimicrobium sp.; assembly: GCA_036259455.1. GTDB lineage: Bacteria > Gemmatimonadota > Gemmatimonadetes > Longimicrobiales > Longimicrobiaceae > Longimicrobium. The sequence goes on from DATABT010000992.1 coordinate 8,889, forward strand.
TAGACCAGCATCAGCGCGATGATCCCCGCGCCGATGAAGTACGCCGTCCCCAGCTCCGGCAGCAGCGCCCCCAGCGCGATGAACTGCGCGGCGGACAGAAAGTGCAGCATCCGCGAGAACGCCAGCGCGCCGCGCGCTCCCAGCGCCGCGGGAATGGAGTGCAGCCCCTCGCCCCGGTCGAAGTCGATGTCCTGCAGCGAGTACAGGATGTCGAACCCCGCCACCCAGCAGAGCACTCCGCCGGCCAGCACCAGCAGCGCCGCAGGCGGATCGCTCCACGCGCCGGCGATCGCCAGGTAGGCTCCCGCCGGCGCGATGGCCAGCGCAAAGCCCAGCACCAGGTGCGCGTAGCGCGTAAAGCGCTTGGTGTACGAGTAGAACAGAATCCAGCCCAGCGCGAGCGGCGCCAGGATCAGGCAGAGCGTGTTCAGCAGCGCCGCGCAGAGGAAAAAAACGATGCTGGCGATGACGACGGATGCCGCCGCCTCGCGCACCGTCAGCTTCCCCGCGGGAATCTCGCGCATCTGCGTGCGCGGGTTCTTCGCGTCGATGCGCCGGTCCACGACGCGGTTGAACCCCATGGCCGCGAACCGCGCCGCCGTGAACGCCACGAGGATCAGCAGCACATCCGTGGCTTGCACCGTGTAGCGGTACGAGGCCAGCGTCGCGCCCACCAGCGCGAACGGCATGGCGAACACCGTGTGCGGCAGCTTCACCAGGTTGGCGTAGTCCGCCAGCCTCCCCCGCCCCGCGATGTGCTGCCCTTCCAGTCTATGCGTCGTCACTGCGTACCTGCTTTGTTGTCGATTACAACCCTGTGTGTCGTCACGATCGCGCGTAAACGACGCGCGCCGACTCCAGGATGGCCCGCTTGCGGATCGGGTTTCGGGTGTCTTCCACGCCGCCACGGGTCAGCAGGTCCACGCGCCGGCCGAGGATCTCGACCAGCTCATCCTGCATCTCCACGTGATCGAACAGCGACGGCGTCGCCTCGTACCAGGGGAAGCTGACCAGGACGTCCACGTCACTGTCCGGCCGAAAATCCTCGCGCAGCACGGAGCCGAACAGCGCAAACTCGCTCACGTTCCACTTCCGGCAGAACTCCGCGTCTGTTCGTACGGCAGGCTCAGCTTAATCGGGGGTCCACGGTGTCACCGCCCATCGAACTTCCTCAGTCGATCGGCCTGATACCCAGCAACGGCCACATCCGGTCGACCGTGGCCTTGATGTCGGGCGCCATCTCGATCATGTCGGGCCAGCGGCGCGTGAAACCCTCGGCCGCCCACTTCTTCGTCCCGTCGATCCCCATCTTGCTGCCGAACGAGGCCACCTGCGACGCGTGGTCCAGGTCGTCCACCGGGCCGCGGGTGAACTCCACGTCACGCTGGGGATCGATGTTGCCCAGCGCGTACCACCACGCCTCCTGCACGTTGCGCACGTCGATCCACTCGTCCACGACGATGATGACCTTGGCGAGCGACATCAGCCCCATTCCCCACAGGCCGTGCATCACCTTGTAGGCGTGGCCCGGGTACTCCTTTTTGATCGACACGAAGACCAGGTTGTGGAACACGCCCTCCGGGGGCATGTGGTAGTCCACGATCTCCGGCATCGTCAGCCGCGCCAGGGGGAGGAAGATGCGCTCCGTGGCGCCGCCCAGGTACACGTCCTCCACCGGCGGGCGGCCGACGAGCGTGGCCGGATACACCGGGTCCGCGCGCATGGTCACCGTCGTCACGTGAAAGACGGGATACGGGTCCTCCAGCGTGTAGAAGCCGGTGTGATCGCCGAACGGGCCCTCGATGGCCAGCTCCTCGTCCGTGTCCACGTATCCTTCCAGCACGATCTCCGCCTGCGCCGGGATGGTCAGGTCACAGGTCACCGCCTGCGCCGTGTACACCGGCTCGCGACGCAGGAACCCGCCGAACAGGAACTCGTCGATCCCCGGCGGCAGCGGCGCGCTGGGTGTGTACATGGTCGCCGGGTCGCCGCCGATGGCGACCACCACCGGCATCCGCCCGCCGGGTCCGCGCTTCCACGCGCGGTAGTGCGCGGCACCGCCCTTGTGCTGCTGCCAGTGCATCCCCGTGGTGGTGGGCCCGAACACCTGCATGCGGTACATGCCGATGTTCTGCCCCCCCGTCACCGGGTCCGACGTGACCGCCATGGGCAGGGTGATGAAGGGGCCGCCGTCCTGCGGCCACGTCTTGAGCACCGGCAGCTTCGTCAGGTCGAACTCGCCCTCGCGAAGGACGACCTCCTGGCACGGGGGACGGCCCTTGAAGGGCCGCGGCGGCACCTTCGTCAATTCGAAGAGCTTCGGCAGCATCGCCAGCTTGCCCTTGATCCCCTTCGGCACCTCGGGCTTGACGAGCTCCGCGATGCGCCGGGCGTGCTCCTCCACGTCCTCCACGCCCAGCGCCGCCGACATGCGCCGCCAGCTGCCGAAGATGTTGACGGCGACGGGGATCTCGCTCTCCGACCCGTCCAGCAGGATGGGCCGCTCGAAGAAGAGCGCGGGCCCGCCGCCCGGCAGCTTCATGGTGCGGTCGGCGATCTCCGCCATCTCCAGGTTCACCGACACCGGCTCGCGCACGCGCACCAGCTGGCCGGTGCGGTCCAGGTACCGCAGGAACTCGCGCAGGTTCTGAAAGACCATTTGTCAGCTCTATCTTTCCACGGCCCGGACGAGGCCGATGGGATCGGCGGATTGGGGCCGTACGGCGGAGGGTTCCGTCGCACGCCGGGCGGTCCAGACCGCCGGCCCCGCGCGGGGGCCCTCACCCCCGGCCCCTTTCCCGCACGTCAGCGTCCGCGCGCGCTCAAAGCCCGCGACCATGCGGGAGAGGGGGAGAAGCTGTGCCCCGACCCCGGCACTGTTCAATCACCGTCGAACCCGCCGGAACCACGCTCTCCCCCGCGCAGTTTGCGCGGGAGGGATGGGGAAGGGTGCGAGGCCGGGGGAGGGCCCCGTCAGCTCGCCAGCGCGCCGGCCACCCGCCCCAGGATCACGTACGACACGAACATCGCGCCGCCCGTGATCAGCAGCCAGCGGGCGAGCTTCATCTGCCGCAGCCCCACCTCGTCGAAGTAGTTCTCCGGCTTCCACACGCCCACCACCGTGGGCCCCTGCCCCGGGCGCACGTGGCGCCAGGCCAGGAACTGCAGCAGCGCGCTGGCCACGCAGCAGGCGAGGAAGCCCAGCAGCAGGGCCACCGCCAGGATCTTGACGGGCGTGCTCATCCTGCCTTTGTCCCGTGGTGCAGCGCGGCGATGCCGCCGGAGAGCGTCTCCCACTTCACGCCGCTGAAGCCGGCCGCCTCCATCCGCCGCGCCAGCTCCGGCGGCTCGGGAAAGCTCATCACCGACTCCGGCAGGTAGGTGTAGGCGGACGAGTGCTTCGACACCATCCGCCCGATCATCGGCAGCACCCTGAGGAAGTAGAAGAAGTACAGGCCCCGGAACGGCTGCCATCCCGGCGTGGTGAACTCCAGGATCACCAGCCGCGCGCCCGGCCTGAGCACGCGCGCCATCTCCCGCAGCCCCGCGTCCAGGTCCGCCAGGTTGCGCACGCCGAACCCCACCGTCGCCCCGTCGAAGGCGGCGTCGGGGAACGGCAGCGCCAGCGCGTCGGCGCACGCCGGGCCGATGGGAACGCCGCGCGTCTTGCCGGCGTCCACGCCGTTCTCCAGCATGGCGAAGGTGAAGTCGCTCCCCACCACCCGGCCGCGGAACGTCTTGCGCTTCGCCAGCTCCACGGCGAGGTCCAGGGTGCCTGCGCAGTTGTCCAGGTACGTGCCCTCGGGCGCGCGCTCCCACCCCAGGCGGTTGACCGCGCGCTTGCGCCACAGCTTGTCGATGTTGAGCGACAACACGTGGTTCAGCAGGTCGTAACGCGGCGCGATGGAGCTGAACATCCGCCGTACGTGCGCGGCCTTTTCGGCGGGCGCGGGAAGCGCCGTGGGGGGCGCGTGGGTCTGTGGCATCGCGTAAAACCGTTTGTGCGCTTAGAATAACGGGCGCCAAACTAGCCTGTGGATGCCGGCCGGAGCAAGCCTCGCCGCCACTCTGAAACTCGCGGCCCGCCCCCCGCGTAGGGCGCCCGGCGAGTCTGAATCAACAGACCCCGAACATAAGCGGTGAAAGATACCCCGGTCTCGGACCATGAGCTCGTCTCTCGCGCCCAGCAGGGTAGCGAGAAGGCATACCGCGAGCTGCTCGGCCGTTTTCAGCGCCCAGTGTTCTCCATCATCTACCGGATGATCCGCGACCGGGAGCAGGCGGAAGACCTGGCGCAGGAGACGTTCGTGCGCGTGTTCAACAACATCGACCGGTACGATCCGCGCTACAAGTTCAGCAGCTGGATCTTCAAGATCGCCACCAACCTGACGATCGACTGGATTCGCCGTAAGGAGCTGGACACCGTGAGCATCGACGGCTCGCGCAACGCCGTGACGGCGGAGCAGATCGAGGCCACCAGCATCACCATCGCCTCGCAGGACGAGAACCCCGAGGAGCTGCTGGAGGCCAGGCAGCTGGGCGAGGAGATCGAGACGGCCATCGGCAAGCTGCGCCCGGAGTACCGCGCCGCCATCCTGCTGCGCCACGTGGACGGGCGCGAGTACCAGGAGATCGCCGAGATCCTTTCCCTGCCGCTGGGAACGGTGAAGACGTACATCCACCGCGGGCGCAACGAGCTGCGCGAGCAGCTGCAGCACCTGCGCGAGGCGGCCTAGAGCAGTCATTCTGAAACCCGGGGGCCGCGGCTCCCGTACGGGAACCCATGGAACCGACCCACGCCCCGTGAGGCAGCCGTGACGGACGCAACCGGACACCTTCCATTCTGGACGCTGGAGCAGCTCGCCGAAGGCGACCTGAGCCACGCCGAACGCACCCTGGCCGAGCAGCACCTGAGCGCGTGCGCCCACTGCACGGCCGAGCTGCGCTCGGCCCGCGCGCTCATCGCGGCGCTGGAGTCCATGCCGCGGCTTTCGCCCTCCGGCGGCTTTGCCGACGCGGTGATGGCGCGGGTGGTGATCGCCCCGCAGGCGCAGGGCGCCGCCGCCGCAGAGCCCGCCGCCGAGGCAAAGCGCGGCTGGCTTCCGGCCACGCTGAAGGGATGGGCCTGGCTCACGGCCGTTCTGACGGTGATCATGGCCCCGATCGCGGCCCTGGGCGTGTGGCTGAACGCGCACCCGCTGGTGAGCGTGAGCTCGCTCTGGGGAATGGCGTTCGGCTGGGTGCGCGAGGTGGTGTGGGGCGCGGTGGTGGAGGTGGCCGGCGCGTTCGCGCGCAGCGGCCTGTTCGGGTGGGCGGCGGACACGCTGGCCCGCACGCCCGGTCCCGACGCCGCGGGGGTTCCGCTGGCCCTGTTGCTGGTTCTTGCCGCGATCCCGGTTTCGGCCTTCGCGATGTTCCGTCTCCTGAAGACCCCTGCCACGGGGATGACCCATGCGTACTGACCTGATCAAGCGGGGCGCCCTGGCCGCGGCGCTCCTGGCCGGAGTGCCGGCTCACGCGCAGGACTCGCTGGTGCTGGGGGCCGAAACCCCCTCGGCGGCCGCCGCGGCGCCCGCCGGCCAGGCGCCCGTGCGCCGCACCGGCAACGTGCTCAACATCAACGGCGACCGCACCATCGCGCCCGGCGAGGTGGTGGACGGCGACGTGGTGGTCTTCAACGGCGACCTGACGGTCGCCGGCGAGGTGCGCGGCGACGTAACGGTGGCCCGCGGCGACCTGCACCTGGAAAGCGGTGCCGTGGTCAACGGCAACGCGGTGGTCACCGCCGGCCGCCTGGTGAACCGCGGCGCCCGCGTCTCGGGCGAAATGCGGGTGGTGGACGACGGGCGCGACATCGGGATGCAGAACGGCGTTCCCGTGGCCTCGCGCGTGCACATCGGCCGCTCCTGGTTCGCGCCCATCGGCCGCGGCATCGTGGGGCTGATGGAGACGCTGGCGCTGGGCCTGGTCCTGGCGGGGATCGGCGTGGCGCTCATCTTCTACAACCTGCCGCAGCTGAACGGGCTCAGCGAGACGGTGCGCCGCAACACGGGGCGCGCGGCGGCGGTGGGCATCGCGGCGCACTTCCTGGTCCTTCCGCTCTTCGTGGTGGGCGTGGTGGCGCTGGCGGTCACCATCATCGGCCTTCCGCTCCTGCTCGTGTACATCCCGCTCTTCATCGTGGCGGTGCTGGGCGCGGCGGCGGTGGGGCTGGTTACGGTGGCGCACGCGCTGGGCGAACGCACGGCGGAGCAGCGCGGCAGCTACGACACCCGCCACCGCAACGCCTACAGCTACGTGTTCACCGGGCTGGCGCTGCTGCTGGCGCCGCTGGTGGTGGCCAACCTGCTGGGGATGACGGGCTTTCTGGGCTTCGTGGGCGACCTGGTGGGCGTCTTTGCCGCGGTGCTGCTGTGGGCGGCCACCAGCGTGGGCATCGGGGCCGTGCTGATCGGGGCCAACGCGGCGTGGCGCGAGCGCCGCTACCGGCGGATGATGGGGCTGGGCGGGGTGGAGCCCGCGACGGACGCCGGGGGCGCGCATGCGGCCTGACCGCCGCGCGCTGCTGGTCCCGCTGTTCCTTGCCGCCGCGCTTCCGGGTGCGGCGGCCCCGTTGCGGGGGCAGGAGTGGCGCACCGTAACCTCCGCCCGGCAAATCCAGAGCGAGCGGCAGCTGAACGTGCAGGTGCAGTACGGCGGCGGCGACCTTCGCCTGCGCCCCGCGCCCGGCGGGCTGCTGTACCAGCTGCGGATGCGCTACGACGAGCGGCAGATGCGGCCGGTGACGGAGTACGACCGCGCCGCCGGCCGTCTGCGGCTGGGGGTGGAGGGCGTGCGCCGCAACCAGCGGGCGCAGCGCGGCGGCAATGCGAACATCGCGCTGGCGCCGACCGTTCCCACCACCCTGTCGCTGGAGTTCGGCGCGGGACGGGCGAGCCTGGAACTCGGGGGGCTTTCCCTCCGTAGTGTGGATCTGTCCACCGGGGCCAGCGAGACGGAGGTGACCTTCGCCGCGCCCAACCGCGTTCAGGCGGAAACGGTGCGGGTGGCCGCGGGGGCCTCGCGGCTGCGGATGCGCGGCCTGGGGAACGCACGCGCGGAGCGATTCGTGCTGGAAGGCGGCGTGGGCGAGGCCACGCTGGAGTTCGACGGCGCATGGGCCCGCAACGCCAGCCTGGACGTGGAGATGGGGCTGGGCTCGCTGACGATGCGCTTTCCGCGGACGCTGGGGGTGCGCATCCAGCGGGAGGGGTTCCTCACCCGCTTCTCCCCGGCGGGAATGGTGCGGCGGGGCGATGCCTGGTACTCGCGCAACTGGGATTCGGCGCGATACAGGTTGACGGTGCGCATCGACGCGGCGCTGGGCGCCATCAACGTCCAGTGGATGGACTGACGGCCAGTTTCCGAAGGAACCGACGTACGCAGATAGAGGAGGGAACGATGATCGGCGCGCTGGTGAGTCTGGTGGTGATCGCGATCGTGGGCTTCGTGGTGCTCACGGTGCTGCTGGCGCTCTTTGGCCTGGTGTTCGGGCTGGCGTTCGGGCTGCTGAGCCTGGCGATCACGCTGGCCGTGAAGATTCTGCCGCTGGTGCTGGTGGGCTGGCTGGTGGTAAAGCTCATCCAGCGTGGCGAGCGCGGCAGGCGTGCGAGGATTCCGGCGTCGGACCGGCGCTGGCTGGACTCGTAACGGCAGGGAATAGGGAATAGGGAATAGCCGGCGACGGCGTCCCTGCCCTGCTCCCGTGGATGCGCGAAGGGCCGGCGATCGTCTGATCGCC
>DATABT010000993.1:0-14528 GCA_036259455.1 Longimicrobium sp.
GATGAACGAGTACGGGCCCACGGAGACGGTGGTCGGCTGCTCGGCGTACACGCTGCCGAACGGCGTGCATCGCAACGGCTCCGTGCCCGTGGGCGGGCCCATCCAGAACCTCACCTTTTACGTCCTCGATTCGCACCTGCAGCCGGTGCCGGTCGGCCTGCCGGGCGAGCTGTACATCGGCGGCGCGGGCGTGGCGCGCGGCTACCTGGGCCGCCCGGCGCTGAGCGCGGAGAAGTTCGTCCCTGACCCCTTCGCGGGAGCGGGCGCGCGGATGTACCGCACCGGTGACCGCGCGCGCTGGCTGGACGGCGGCAACCTCCTGATCCTGGGCCGGACGGACAACCAGGTGAAGGTGCGCGGCTACCGCGTGGAGCTGGGCGAGATCGAGGCGACGCTGCGGCGGCACGACGCCGTCTCCGGCGCCATCGTCGTCGTCCGCGAGGACGCGCCGGGCGACCGGCGGCTGGTGGCGTACGTGGTTTCCGACGCGGAGGCGGCGGAACTGCGGGAATACCTGCGGCGGAGTCTGCCGGAGTACATGGTGCCGAGCGCGTTCGTGCGGATGGAGTCGCTGCCGCGCACGGTCACCGGCAAGGTCGATCCGAAGACCCTCCCCGCGCCCGAGTACGCGGCCGCGGACGAGACGTACGTGGCGCCGCGCACGCCGGTGGAACAGACGCTGGCGGGCATCTGGGCAGAGGTGCTGCGCCTGGACCGCGTCGGCGTGAACGACAGCTTCTTCGAGCTGGGTGGCGACAGCATCCTCTCCATCCAGGTGGTCTCGCGCGCCCGCCGCGCCGGGCTGCAGCTGAGCCCGCGGCAGCTGTTCGAGTATCCCACCATCGCCGAGCTGGCGTCGGTGGCGGGCGTTTCGGAGGCGGCGCGGCCGGAGCAGGCGCGTGCGGAGGGTGCGGCGCGGCTCACCCCGGTCCAGGCGTGGTTCTTCGAGCAGGGTCAGCCCGCACCCTGGCATTACAACCAGTCCACGCTTTTCGAGGTGGACGCGTCCGTCAGCGACGCGGCGCTGGAGACCGCGCTGGTGGCTGTGCTGCGGCACCACGACGCGCTGCGGCTGCGCTTTCGGCGGACGGACGCGGGGTGGGAGCAGTGGCACGCGGCGGAGGCGGGGATCGCGCTGGAGCGCATCGACCTCTCCTCGCTGGCGGATGCCGCGCGGGACGGGGTGCAGGCGCGCATCTGCGCCGAGCGGCAGACGGGGCTGGACCTGGAGAACGGGCCGGCCGGGCGCGCGGTGCTCTTCGACCGCGGCGCGCGCGGACGGGTGCTGTTCATCGTCCTCCACCACCTGCTGGTGGACGGCGTGAGCTGGCGCATCCTGCGAGAGGACCTGGAGCAGGCCGTCGCGCAGGCGGAGGCGGGCGAGCCGATCGACCTGGGCGCGCGGGGCACCTCGTACGCCCGCTGGGCGGATGCGCTGCACGCGTACGCCGCGTCCGGCGCGCTGCGCGCGGAGGCCGCCTACTGGCTGGCGCAGGGCCCCGAGGGCGTCGCGCCGCTGCCGACCGATGGCATCGGCCAGCGGACGGTCTTCACCGCGGACACCGTCTCCGTGCGGCTGGACGAGGAAGAGACACGCGCGCTGCTGCAGGACGTCCCCGCCGCGTATCGCACGCAGATCAACGACGTGCTGCTGTGCGCGCTCGCCGACGCCGTGGGCCGGTGGACGGGCGGCCCGCGCGTGCGCATCGCGCTGGAGGGGCACGGGCGCGAGGAGGAGATCGGCGACGGCATCGATCTTACGCGTACCGTCGGCTGGTTCACCAGCCTGTATCCCGTCGTCCTCCACACCGCCGGTGCCGCCGGGCCCGGCGAGCGGCTGAAGCGCGTCAAGGAGCAGCTGCGCGCCGTTCCGCTGCGCGGCATTGGCTACGGCGTGCTGCGGTGGATGTCGACGGATGCGGAGCTGCGCCGCGCGCTGGCCGCGCAGGCGGAGCCGGAGATCTCGTTCAACTACCTGGGCCAGTACGACGGCGCGGCGCCGGAGGCCGGGCGCTTCCGCTACGCCGCGGGATCGCGCGGGCTGGAATCATCCGCCCAGAACCGGCTGCACTACCTGCTGAACGTCAACGGCGCCGTCCGCGGCGGGCAGCTGCAGCTCAGCTGGACCTTCGACCAGGGGACGCACCGGCGCGAAACCATCGAACGCCTGGCGGATTCGTATCTCGACGCGCTGCGGACGCTGATCGCGCACTGCCGCCAGGCGGGCGCGGGCGGATACACGCCGTCGGACTTCCCGCTGGCGGAGCTGTCGCAGGAGCAGCTGGACGCGCTCACGGCGGGCCGCGCGGACGTGGAGGACCTGTATCCGCTCTCGCCCATGCAGGAGGGGATGCTGTTCCACGCCCTCTCCGGCGCCGGGTCGCAGGCGTACCAGGCGCAGGTGGCGCAGCGGCTGGAAGGGCCGCTGGACGCCGATCTCCTGCGCCGTGCCTGGGCGGAAGTGGTGGCCCGCCATCCCATGCTGCGCACGTCGTTCGTGTGGCAGGGGCTGCCGCGGCCGCTGCAGATGGTGCACGCGGCGGCGGAGGTGCCGTGGACGCTGGAGGACTGGCGCGGGGTTGGGGATGACGAGCAGGCGGCGGCGCTGGACCGCTATCTGGCCGGCGACCGCGAGCGCGGGTTCGAGCTGGACCGCGCGCCGTTGCTGCGCTGCGCCGTGCTCCGCGTGGCGGACGATGCGCACTGGTTCGTCTGGAGCCAGCACCACCTGCTGACCGACGGGTGGACGTCGTCGCGGGTGATTCGCGAGGTGTTCCGCCTGTACCGCGCGTGGAGCACGGGCGAGCCGGTGGAGCTCAAGCGCGTGCGCCCGTACCGCGACTACATCGGCTGGCTGCGGCGGCAGGATCCGAACGCGGCGGAGCGCTACTGGCGCGGCGTGCTGGAGGGATTCACCGCGCCCACGCCGCTGCCCGCGGACCGCCCGGCCGCCTCCGGCGCCGCGATGCGCCACGCCAGGCGGACGCTCGCCGTACCCGAAGAAGCTTCGGCGCGGCTGGCGGACGCCGCGCGGCGCCGGCAGGTGACGCTGAACACGGTGCTGCAGGGCGTGTGGGGCCTGCTCCTTTCGCGCTACACCGGCGAGGACGACGTGGTGTTCGGCACCACCGTCAGTGGCCGGCCGGCGGCGCTGGAGGGGGTGGAGGAGATGATCGGCCTGTTCATCAACACGCTCCCCGTGCGCATGCGGATCGCGGGCGACGCGCGGGTGGACGGATGGCTGGACACGCTCCAGCGCGCCCAGGCCCAGGCCCGCGAGTACGAGTACTCGCCGCTGGCGCAGGTGCAGGCGTGGAGCGACGTGCCGCGCGGAGCGCCGCTGTTCGAAAGCCACTTCATCTTCGAGAACTACCCGGTCGAGCGCGGCGCGGCGCCCGCGAGTGGTGCGCCCGCACGCCTGCTGATCACCGACGGGCGCACGGTGGAGTGGAACACGTATCCGCTCTCGTTCATGGCCATCCCCGGCCGTGAGCTGCGCCTGAGCCTGAGCTACGACGAAAACCGCTTCTACACGGCCACCATCGACCGCATGCTGGCCCACGCCGCGCGGCTGCTGGAGCAGCTGTCCGGCGACGCCGATCCGCGCCTGGCCGACCTCGAGCTGATCGGCGCGGACGAGCGGCGGATGGTGGTGGAGGAGTGGAACCGCACGGCCGCCGCGTACTCCGCGGAGCTGTGCATCCACCAGCGCTTCGAGGCGCAGGCGGCGCGGACGCCGGACGCGACGGCGGTCGTGTTCGGTGACGATTCGCTGACGTTCGCGGAGCTGGATGAGCGCGCGAACCGGCTGGCGAATCACCTCCGGCGGCTCGGCGTCGGGCCGGAGGTGCGCGTGGGGCTCTGCCTGGAGCGCGGGCTTGAGCTGATGGTGGGGATTCTCGGCGTGATGAAGGCGGGCGGCGCGTACGTCCCCGTCGATCCGGCCCATCCCGCCGAGCGCATCGCCTACGTGCTGGAGGATTCCGCCGTTGCCGCGCTGGTCACGCAGGAGCGGCTGCGCGAACGCGTGCCGGTGCGGCCGGGCGTGCCGGTGGTGGCGATCGATACGGACGGGGATCGCATCGCGCTCGAAAGCGCGGACGCGCCGGAGAGCGGCGTCACGAGCGAGAACCTGTGCTACGTGATCTACACGTCGGGGAGCACGGGGCGGCCCAAGGGCGTCGCCATGCATCACCGCGGCGTGATCAACTACATCGAGTGGGGGATCCGCCACTACGGGGCGGATGCGGGCAGCGGCGCGCCCGTCTTCTCGTCGATGGCGGTGGATCTCACCATCACCAACCTCCTGCCGCTGTTCGCCGGGCACCCCGTGCGGATGCTGCCGGAGGAGAACGCGGTGGAAGCGCTGGCGCAGGTGATCCGGGAGCGGCCGGAGTTCGGGCTGATCAAGATCACCCCGACGCACCTGGCGCTGCTGACGCCGATGCTGACGGCGGAGGATGCGCGGGCTGCCGCGAAGACGCTGGTGATCGGCGCCGACTTCCTCCCCGCCGAGCCGACGGTCTGGTGGCAGGACAACGCCGCGAACGTGCGGCTGATGAACGAGTACGGGCCCACGGAGACGGTGGTCGGCTGCTCGGCGTACACGCTGCCGAACGGCGTGCATCGCAACGGCTCCGTGCCCGTGGGCGGGCCCATCCAGAACCTCACCTTCTACGTCCTCGACGCGCACCTGCAGCCGGTGCCGGTCGGCCTGCCGGGCGAGCTATACATCGGCGGCGCGGGCGTGGCGCGCGGCTACCTGGGCCGCCCGGCGCTGAGCGCGGAGAAGTTCGTCCCCGATCCGTTCGCGGGATCGGGCGCGCGGATGTACCGCACCGGTGACCGCGCGCGCTGGCTGGACGGCGGCAACCTCCTGATCCTGGGCCGCACCGACAACCAGGTGAAGGTGCGCGGCTACCGCGTGGAGCTGGGCGAGATCGAGGCGACGCTGCGGCGGCACGACGCCGTCTCCGGCGCCATCGTCGTGGTGCGCGAGGACGCGCCGGGCGACCGGCGGCTCGTCGCGTACGTGGTTTCCGACGAGGAGCCCGCGGAGCTGCGGGAATACCTGCGGCGGAGTCTGCCGGAGTACATGGTGCCGAGCGCGTTCGTGCGGATGGAGTCGCTGCCGCGCACGGTCACCGGCAAGGTCGATCCCAGGACGTTGCCGGCGCCGGAGTACGAGGCGGCGGAAGACCGCTACGTGGCTCCGCGCACGCCGGTGGAGGAGACGCTGGCGGAGATCTGGGCGTCGGTACTGGGCGTGGATCGGGTCGGCGCGGAGGACGGCTTCTTCGAGCTGGGCGGGCACTCGCTGCTCGCCATCCGCCTGGTCTCGCGCATCCGCGAGCTGCTGGGCGTGGAGCTTTCCCTGCGCGCGCTGCTGGAAGGCCCCACCGTCGCGGAGCTGGCGAGGGCGGTGGAGGCCGTGCGCCGCGCGGACGTCCCCGTCCTGCCGCCGGTGGTGCCGGTGGACCGGACCCAGCCGCTGCCGCTTTCGTTCGCGCAGGAGCGGCTGTGGTTCCTGGACCGGCTGCAGCCGGGAAGCACCATCTACAACGTCTCCACCGCGCTGCGGCTGGATGGCGCCCTCGACGTGCCCGCACTGGAGCGCGCGCTGGGCGAGATCGTGCGCCGCCACGAGGTGCTGCGGACGACGTTCGCCGAGGCGGACGGCGGCGCGGTGCAGGTCGTTGCACCCTTCGCCGGCTTCGCGCTGCCGGTGGAGGACCTGTCGGCGACCGGGGACGATGCGGAGCGCCAGGCGCATGCCCGCCGCCGCGCGTCGGAGCTGGGATCCACGCAGTTCGACCTGGAGCGCGGGCCGCTCTTCCGCCCCGCGCTGCTGCGGCTGGCGGACGACGCGCACGTGCTCGTCATCTCCACGCACCACGCCGTGAGCGACGGGTGGAGCACGGGGGTGCTGCTGCGCGAGCTCTCGGCGCTGTACACGGCGTTCCTCGACGCGCGCCCGTCACCGCTGGTGGAGCTGCCGGTGCAGTACGGCGACTACGCGGCATGGCAGCGCGCGCAGTACGCAAGCGACGCGCTGGGGCGCGAGCTGGCGTGGTGGAAGGAGCGGCTGGCTGGCGCGCCCGCGCTGCTGGAGCTGCCGGCGGACCATCCGCGCCCGGCCATGCAGTCGTTCCGCGGCGCCCGCGTGCACGCGTCGTTCTCCGCGGACGTGGCGGAGCGGCTTCGGGCGCTGGGGCGGCGCGAGGGCGCCACGATGTTCATGGTGCTGCTGGGCGCCTGGCAGACGCTGCTCGCGAAGTACGGCGGCAGCGAGGACGTGGTCGTCGGCAGCGGCACCGCCGGCCGCCCGCGCGCGGAGGTGGAGGAGCTGATCGGCTTCTTCGTCAACACCGTCGCGCTGCGGACGGACCTGTCGGGGAACCCGTCGTTCCGCCAGCTGCTGCGCCGCGTGCGCGAGACCACGCTGGACGCGTACGAGCACCAGGAGGTGCCGTTCGAGCGCGTCGTCGAAGAGCTGCAGCCCGAGCGCTCGCTCAGCCACGCCCCCGTCTTCCAGACCATCTTCACGGTGGCGGACGGGCGCGGCGGATGGAACGGGCTCCCCGGCATCCGTGTGCGCCGCGCCGCGGCCGACGTGGCCACCACCAAGTTCGACCTCACGCTGGGAATCAGCGTGGAGGACGGGCTGCACGCGGAGCTGGAGTACGCCAGCGACCTGTTCGAGCCCGGCACCGCGCGGCGAATGCTGGGCCACCTGGAGCGCCTGCTGGAGCAGGTCGCGGCCGATCCGGACGCGCGCCTGGCCGACCTGGAGCTGACGCCCGAGGCGGAGCGGCGGCGGGTGGTGGAGGAGTGGAATCGCACGCAGTCCGCGTATCCGTCCCATGCGAGCGTCCCCGCGCTGTTCGCGCAGCAGGCCGCGCGGACGCCGCACGCCGTCGCCGCCGTGTTCGGCGAGGCGTCGCTGACGTACGCGGAGCTGGAGGATCGGGCCAATCGCCTCGCGCGGTACCTGGCCGCGCGCGGCGTGCGGACGGAGGCGCGGGTGGCGATCTGCCTGGAGCGCGGGGTGGAGACGGTGGTCGCCATGCTCGCCGTGCTCAAGGCGGGCGGCGCGTACGTGCCGCTGGATCCCGGCTACCCCGCCGAGCGCCTGGCCTTCATGCTGGGCGACGCCGCCGTGCGCGTGCTGGTGACCGAAGCGGCGCTCCGCGACCGGCTTCCGGCGTCCGAGGCCACCGTCGTGAGCGTGGACGAGGAGCGGGACGCCATCGCGGCGGAGCGCGCGGAGCCGGTGGACGGCGGCGCGGGGCCGCGCAGCCTGGCGTACGTCATCTACACCTCCGGATCCACCGGGACGCCCAAGGGCGTGGCCGTGGAGCACCGCAACGTGGTGCGCCTGGTCCGCGGGACGGACTACGTGCAGCCGCGGCCGGGCGACCGCATCGCCCAGGCGTCCAACGTCTCGTTCGACGCCGCGACGTTCGAGGTGTGGGGCGCGCTGCTGAACGGCGCCACCCTGGTCGGCATCGCCCGCGACGTGGCGATCTCGCCGCCGGAGCTGGCGCGGGCGTTCGGCGCGCACGCCGTCACCACCGTCTTCCTCACCACCGCGCTCTTCAACCAGATCGCGCGCGACCTGCCGCAGGCGTTCGCCACGCTGCGCGACGTGCTGTTCGGCGGCGAGGCGGTGGATCCGGATGCGGTGCGCCGCGTTCTGGAGCTCGGCGCCCCGCAACGGCTGCTGCACGTCTACGGGCCTACGGAAAACACGACGTACAGCTCCTGGCACCTCGTCACGGAGGTGCCGGACGGCGCGCGGACGGTGCCGATCGGCCGGGGGATCGCCAACTCCACGCTGCTGGTGCTGGACGGGGCGATGCGGCCCGCGCCCATCGGCGTTCCCGGCGAGCTGTACGTGGGCGGCGACGGCCTGTCGCGCGGCTACCTGAACCGCCCCGCGCTCACGGCGGAGCGCTTCGTCCCCGATCCGTTCGCCTCCACGCCCGGCGCGCGCCTCTACCGCACGGGCGACCAGGTGCGGTGGGCGGCGGAGGGCGCGGTGGAGTACCTGGGCCGCCTGGACGGGCAGGTGAAGATCCGCGGCTTCCGCATCGAGCCGGGTGAGGTGCAGGCCGCGCTCCGCCGCCACTCCGGCGTGACGGACTGCGCCGTCCTCGTGCGGGAGGACGAGCCGGGAGAGAAGCGGCTGGTCGCCTACGTCGTCGGCGCGGCGGGGACGGAGGAGCTTCGAGACGCCCTGCGGGGCAGCCTGCCGGAGTACATGGTGCCCTCCGCCTTCGTCCGGCTGGACGCGCTGCCGCTGAACCCCAACGGCAAGGTGGACGCAAAGGTGCTCCCCGCGCCGGAGCTGGCGTTGGACGGGGCGCGCTACGTGGCGCCGCGCACGCCGGTGGAAGAGGTGCTGGCGGGGATCTGGGCCGAGGTGCTGCGCCTGGACCGCGTGGGCGTGGAGGACGGCTTCTTCGACCTGGGCGGGCACTCGCTCATGGCGGTGAAGATGGTGTCGCGCATCCGCGAGGTGTTCGGCGTGGAGCTGCCGCTGCGCGCGCTCTTCGAAGGTCCCACGGTCGCGGAGCTGGCGGAGCGGGTGGATGAGCTGCGCCGCGCGGACCTCGCCGCGCCCACGCCCATTGTCCCGGCGGATCGCGATCGCCCGCTGCCGCTTTCGTTCGCGCAGGAGCGGCTGTGGTTCCTGGACCGCATGCGGCCGGAAAGCGCCGTCTACAACGTCTCCACCGCCATGCGGCTGCGCGGGGAAATGGACGCGCCGGCGCTGGAGCGCGCGCTGGGCGAGATCGTCCGCCGCCACGAGGCGCTGCGCACCGTCTTCGCCGAGGCGGACGGCGCGCCGGTGCAGGTCATCCACCCCTTCGCCGGCTTCACCCTGCCGCTGCACGACCTGTCGGAGGGGCGCGAAGACGAGCGCGAGGGGGAGATGCGGCGCCGCGCCGCGGACGAGGCCGCGCTCCCGTTCGACCTGGCGGCGGGGCCGCTCTTCCGCGCGCAGCTGCTGCGGATGACGGAGGAAGAGCACGTCCTGCTCGTGTCGATGCACCACGTCGTGAGCGACGGGTGGAGCCTGGGCGTGCTCTTCCGCGAGCTGGCGGCGCTGTACAAAGCGTACCGGAACGGCGAAGAGAGCGTTCTGCCGCCTCTTCCCGTGCAGTACGCGGACTACGCCGTGTGGCAGCGTGCGCGCCTGGACGACCGCGCGCTGGCGGGCGAGCTGGCGTGGTGGCGGCAGCGGCTGGCCGGCGCGCCCGCGCTGCTGGAGCTGCCCACGGACCGGCCGCGCCCGGCGGAGCAGACCTTCGCCGGCGCGTACCAGACGCTGGACCTGTCCGCCGCGCCGCTGGACGCGCTGCGGGCGCTGGGCCGCGCGGAGGGCGCCACGCTCTTCATGGTGCTGCTGGGTGCCTGGCAGGTGCTGCTGGCCCGCTACGCCGCCACGGACGACGTGGTGGTCGGCACGGCGGTGGCGGGGCGCGAGCGGCGCGAGACGGAGGGCTTGATCGGCTTCTTCGTCAACACGCTGGCGCTGCGGACGGAGCTGGGCGGCGATCCGCCCTTCCGCGAGGTGCTGCGCCGCGTGCGCGAAACCACGCTGGGCGCCTTCGATCACCAGGAGGTACCGTTCGAAAAGCTGGTGGGCGAGCTGCAGCCGGAGCGCAGCCTGAGCCATTCGCCGCTGGTGCAGGTGACCTTCGGGCTGGACCAGGGCGAGACCAGCGCGCCCGGCCTCGCGGGACTGCGCGCGCAGGGCGTGGGCGCGTACGCGGGGACGACCAAGTTCGACCTGTCGCTCTCGCTGTCGGCAAGCGCGGACGGGCTGCGCGGCGAGCTGTCGTACGCCACCGCGCTGTTCGACGGCGACACGATCCGGCGGATGGGGACGCACCTGGCGCGCGTCCTGGCGCAGGTCGCGGCGGATCCGGACGTCCCGCTGTCGCGCATGGAGCTGGTGGATGAAGACGAGCGCCGCGCCATCGTCGCGTGGAGCTCGATCGCCCCCGCGGCGGACGAGGGCGCGTGCGTCCACGAGCTGTTCGCCGCGCAGGCGGCGCGGACGCCGGACGCGGAGGCCATCCGCTTCGCGGGCCGCGCGATGACGTACCGCGCGCTGGACGAGGCGGCCAACCGCCTGGCGCACCACCTGATCGCGCGCGGCGTGAAGCCCGAGTCGCGGGTGGGCGTGTTCGCCGAGCGCGTGCCGGAGACCGTGGTCTCCATCCTGGCCGTGCTCAAGGCCGGCGGCGCGTACGTGCCGCTGGACCCGGCGTACCCGGTGGAGCGCCTGTGGTACATGCTGCGCGACTGCGGCGCGGCGGCCGTCATCGCCCCGGCCGGCGTGCCGGAGGGGATCTGCGACGACCTGTCCGGTCTCCTGGACCTCCGCGCGCAGGCCGCCGACATCGCCACGCGCGCCGCGCATTCGCCCCGTGTGAAGGTGGCCGCGGACGCGCTGGCGTACGTCATCTACACCTCCGGCTCCACAGGCCAGCCCAAGGGCGTGATGGTGCCGCACCGGGGCGTGCCCAACCTGGCGCGCGCCCAGGCCGGTCCGTTCTCCATCGACAAATCCAGCCGCGTCCTGCAGTTCGCCTCGTTCTCCTTCGACGCGGCGGTCAGCGAGCTGTTCGCCACCCTGCTGGCGGGCGCCACGCTCGTCCTGGCCACGCGCGAGGAGCTTCTTCCCGGCGACGGGCTGATCGCCCTGCTTCGCCGCGAGCGCATCTCCCTGGTCACCCTGCCGCCTTCCGTGCTCGCCGTGCTCCCCGCGGACGAGCTGCCTGAGCTGCGCACCGTCGTGAGCGCGGGCGAGGCGATGGACGCCGCGCTCGCCGAACGGTGGAGCGCCGGGCGGACGCTGGTGAACGCGTACGGGCCCACGGAGACCACCGTCTGCGCCACCGCCGGTCCGTGCGCGGCGGACGGGCGCACGCCTTCCATTGGCCGGCCGGTCGGCGGGGTGCGGGTGCACGTGCTGGACGCGAACGGCGATCCGGCGCCCGCGGGCGTGCCGGGCGAGCTGTGCGTGGGCGGCGCCGGCGTGGCGCGCGGCTACCACGGGCGCGCGGCGCTCACGGCGGAGCGCTTCGTCCCCGATCCGTTCGGCGAGCCGGGTGCGCGGATGTAACGCACCGGCGACCGGGCGCGGTGGCGGGCCGACGGCACGCTGGAGTTCCTGGGGCGCGTGGACGGGCAGGTGAAGGTGCGCGGCTTCCGCATCGAGCCGGGCGAGGTGGAGGGGGCCATCCGCCGCGACCCGGACGTGAAGGACTGCGCCGTCGTCGCCCGGACGGACGGGGCGGGGGCGGCGCGGCTGGTGGCGTACGTCGTCGGCGCGGCGGACGGGCCCACGCTGCGCGCGCGCCTGCGCCGGACGCTGCCGGAGCACATGGTCCCCGACGCCTTCGTGTCACTGGAGGCGCTGCCGCTGACGCCGAACGGCAAGGTGGATCGGAAGGGACTGCCCGCGCCGGAGTTCACCGCGCGCGCCGTGTCGCCGGCGCCGCGCAGCGAGATGGAGGCGCTGGTGGCGGAGGTGTGGCGCGAGGTGCTGGGCGTCGAGCGCATCGGCGT
The DNA here is from genome assembly GCA_036259455.1 of Longimicrobium sp. Lineage (GTDB taxonomy): Bacteria > Gemmatimonadota > Gemmatimonadetes > Longimicrobiales > Longimicrobiaceae > Longimicrobium. The sequence continues at coordinate 11,587 of DATABT010000993.1, forward strand.
GCACGACAACTTCTTCGACCTGGGCGGAACCAGCCTGCTGCTGTACCGCGTGTTCGCGCGGCTGCAGAAGGTGCGCGTGGACCTGCGGGTGGTGGACCTGTTCCGCCACACCACGGTGGAGGAGCTGGCGCGGCACCTGGAGGGCGGCGGTTCGGCGGAGGGGGATCTGGAGCGCAGCCGGTCGCGCGGCGAGGCGCGGCGGGCGGCGCGGGGGGCGGGGCGCGGGGCGGGACGGAGCTAGACGGCGGTTCCGGAAACCGAAGTCACCACAACGAGAGAGTCTCCGGATGCACATGCAGGATCGGGAGAACGACATCGCCGTCATCGGGATGAGCTGCCGCTTTCCGGGCGCGGACACCCCGCGGCAGTTCTGGCGGAACCTGTGCGCCGGCGTGGAGTCGGTCGTCTTCTTCGGCGAAGACGAGCTGCTGGCGGCGGGCGTGCCGACGGCCGCGCTGCGCGACCCGCGCTACGTGCCCGCCCACGCGCCCCTGGCCGAGCCGTACGCCTTCGACGCGCCCTTCTTTGGCGTGAGCCAGCGCGAGGCCCAGGTGATGGACCCGCAGCAGCGCGTCTTTCTGGAGTGCGCATGGAGCGCGCTGGAAGACGCGGGCTACGACCCGCAGCGTTATCCGGACTCCGTCGGCGTGTTCGCCGGCAGCGGCAGCAGCGGCTACCTGGCGCGGGTGATGGCCAACTCCGACCTGGCCGCCGCCGTGGGCGACACGGCCGTCTTCGCCAACAAGGCCGACTTTCTCACCACCCGCGTGAGCTACAAGCTGGGCCTGCGCGGGCCGAGCGTGGCGGTGCAGACGGCGTGCAGCACGTCGCTCGTCGCCATCCACCTGGCCTGCCAGAGCCTGCTGGGCCGCGAGTGCGACATCGCGCTGGCGGGCGGGGCGACGATCTCTCCCGACCCCACGGGCTATCCGTACCAGGAGGGCGGCATCCTTTCCCCCGACGGCCACTGCCGCGCGTTCGACGCGCGGGGGGCGGGGACGGTGGGCGGATCGGGCGCGGGCGTCGTCGTGCTCAAGCGCTTCGTGGACGCGGTGCGCGACGGCGACACCATCCACGCGGTGGTCAAGGGGAGCGCCATCAACAACGACGGGGCGGGGAAGGTGGGATTCACCGCCCCCAGCGTGAAGGGGCAGGCGCAGGCGATCACCGAGGCGCTCTCCGTCGCCGCGGTGGATCCATCCACCGTCACCTACGTGGAGACGCACGGCACCGCCACCCCGCTGGGCGACCCCATCGAGATCGCCGCGCTGGCCGAGGTGTTCGGCGCCGCGACGGACCGCGCGGGATTCTGCGCGCTGGGCGCCGTAAAGACCAACATCGGCCACCTGGACACGGCGGCCGGCGTGGCGGGGTTCATCAAGACGGTCCTGGCGCTGAAGCACCGCACGCTCCCGCCCACGCTGCACTTCGAGTCGCCCAACCCCGAGCTGGGGCTGGAGGGTTCGCCGTTCTACGTCAATACCGCGCTGCGGCCGTGGGAGTCGGCGGATGGGCAGCCGCTGCGCGCGGGGGTGAGCTCGTTCGGCATCGGCGGGACCAACGCGCACGTGGTGCTGGAAGAGGCGCCGGAGCCCGCGCCGCTCCCGCCGTCGGACGAGCCGGGGCTGATCGTCCTCAGCGCCAGGACGGAGGCGGCGCTGGGGCGGATGCGCGGCGCGCTGGCGGAGCACCTGGCGCAGGATGCCGATCTCCCGCTGCGCGACCTGGCGTTCACGCTGCAGGAGGGGCGCGCCGCGCACGTGCACCGCTGGGCCGCCGTGGCGCGCGACCCGGCCGAGGCGCGCGAGGCGCTGGCCGGCTCGCCGCTCCGCAAGCCGTCGGCGCGCCGCGCGGACGACCGGCCGCCCGTCGCCTTCCTCTTTCCGGGCGGGGGGACGCAGTACCCGGGGATGGCGCGCGAGCTGTACGCCCGCGAGCCCGTCTTCCGTCGCGAGATCGACGCCTGCGCGGGGGCGGTGCAGCTGGACGTGGACCTGCGCGCGCTCCTCTTTCCCGCGCCGGACGAGGAGGCCGATGCGCGGGAGAAGCTGGAGCAGATCCCGTACGCCCTTCCCGCGCTGTTCGCCGTGGAGTACGCGCTGGCGCAGCTGTGGATGAGCTGGGGGGTGCAGCCGCAGGCCATGCTGGGCCACAGCATGGGCGAGTACGCGGCCGCCTGCGTGGCCGGCGTCTTCACCCGCGAGAGCGCGATTCGCCTGGTGTCCGCCCGCGCGCGGCTGATGCAGAGCGCCCCCGCCGGCGCCATGCTCGCCGTGCCCATGCCCGAGGCCGATCTGCGGCCCCTGCTGACCCCGCGCGTGTCGCTGGCCGCGGTGAACAGCGCCGCCCACTGCGTGGTTTCGGGCGAGACGGCGGACGTGGGGGAGATGGAGATGCTCCTGGCCGACGAGGGGGTGGTCGCGCGGCGTCTCCACGTCTCCGTCGCGTCGCACTCGGCGGCGATGGAGCCAATCCTCGAGGCGTTCGCCGAAGAGGTGCGCCGCGCGCGCCCGGCCGCGCCGCGCCTGCCGTTCCTTTCCAACGTCACCGGCGACTGGATCACCGACGAGCAGGCGACGGACCCGGACTACTGGGTGCGCCACCTGCGCCAGACGGTGCGCTTCGCGGACGGCGTGCGCCGTCTGCTGGAGACGCCGGAGCGGGTGCTGCTGGAGGTGGGCCCGGGCGAGGCGCTGGGCACCTTTGCGCGCCGCGACGCCGGCGCCGCGTCCAACCGCGCCATCGTCCGGTGCCTGGCCCCGGCAGACCAGCCGGAGGACAGCGTGCTGACGGTGCTGGACGCCGCCGGCGCGCTGTGGACGGCCGGCGTGGAGGTGGACTGGACCGCCCTGCGCGGCGGCCGCGCGGCGCGCCGCGTCCCCCTGCCCACGTATCCCTTCGACCGCACCGAGTACCGCGTTCCGCCGCCGGCGCGCGTGCGG
>DATABT010000994.1:0-4586 GCA_036259455.1 Longimicrobium sp.
CGCGGAAAAGGGCGCCGCCAGCTTCGACCTTACGCTGGGGCTCGCGGACGACCTGCACGGATTTCTGGAGTACGCCACCGACCTCTTCGACGAGCCCACCATCCGGCGGATGGCGGGCCACCTGGAGCGCCTCCTTCAGCAAGCCGCCGATCATCCGGATCGCCCGCTCTCCGCGCTGTCGCTGCTGGACCAGGCGGAGCTGACGCGCGTGGTGGAAGAGTGGAACCGCACGGAGGCGCGGTATCCCGCGGAGCTGTGCATCCACCAGCTCTTCGAGACGCAGGCGGCGCGCACCCCCGACGCGGTGGCGGTCGTCTTCGAAGACCAGGTGCTGACGTACGCGGAGCTGGATGCGCGCGCCAACCAGCTCGCGAACCACCTGGTGCACCTGGGCGTGGGGCCGGAGGAGCGGGTGGGGCTGTGCCTGGAGCGCAGCCTGGAGATGGTTGTCTGCATCCTGGCCGTGCTCAAGGTGGGCGGCGCGTACGTGCCGGTGGATCCCGGCTATCCCGCGGAGCGCATCGCGTGGATGCTGTCGGACAGCGCCGTGCCCGTGCTGCTGACGCAGCAGCGCCTTCGCCGCGGCCTTCCGGGAACGCGGGCGCGCACCATCGCCGTAGACGCGCAGTGGGACGAGATCGCGGCGGAGAGCGCGGAGAATCCCGGCATCCGCGCGACGCCGCAGGACCTGGCGTACGTCATCTACACCTCCGGATCGACCGGCCGGCCCAAGGGGGTGATGAACGCGCACGGCGCCGTGGTCAACCGCCTGTGCTGGATGCAGGCGGAGTACGGGCTCACGGCGGATGACGTCGTCCTGCAGAAGACGCCGTTCGGGTTCGACGTCTCCGTCTGGGAGTTCTTCTGGCCGCTGCAGCAGGGCGCCACGCTGGTGGTCGCGCGGCCGGACGGGCACCGCGATCCCGCGTACCTGCAGGACGTCATCGAGCGGTGCGGCATCACCACGCTGCACTTCGTTCCCTCCATGCTGGCGGAGTTCGTGGACGCCGCGCGCGCCGACCGCTGCGCGTCGCTGAAGCGCGTCATCTGCAGCGGCGAGGCGCTGCCGCCCGCGCTGGTGGAGCGCTTTCACGCGCGCCTCCCCCCGTACACCAACCTGTACAACCTGTACGGCCCCACCGAGGCCGCCGTGGACGTGAGCCACTGGCCGGTCCCGCGCGGATCCCTCGACTCCGTCCCCATCGGCCGGCCGGTGTGGAACACCCGGCTGTACGTGCTGGACGCGTCGCTGGCCCCCGTGCCCGTCGGCCTCTCCGGCGAGCTGTACATCGGCGGGGTGCAGGTGGCGCGCGGCTACCTGAACCGCCCCGGGCTCACGGCGGAGCGCTTCGTCCCCGATCCCTTCACCCGCGGCGCGCGGCTGTACCGCACCGGCGACCGGGCGCGGTGGAGGGACGACGGGGCCCTCGAATACCTGGGGCGGCTGGACCACCAGGTGAAGATCCGCGGGCTGCGCATCGAGCCGGGGGAGATCGAGGCCGCGCTGCGCCGCCACCCGGACGTGGCGGACTGCGCCGTCATCGTCCGCGAAGACGCGCCCGGTGATCCGCGCCTCGTCGCCTACACCGTCGGTGGCGCGGACGCGGAGGCGCTGCGGGCGCACCTGAGGTCGAGCCTGCCGGAGTACATGGTGCCCGCCGCGTTCGTGGCGCTGGAGCGGCTGCCGGTTACGCCCAACGGCAAGCTGGACCGCCGCGCCCTTCCCGCGCCGGAGTACGCGGCGGCGGAGGCGTACACGGCGCCGCGCACGCCCACGGAGGAGCGGCTGGCGGCGATCTGGGCGGAGGTGCTGCGGATCGACCGGGTCGGTATCCATGACAGCTTCTTCGCGCTGGGCGGGCACTCGCTGCTGGCCACGCGGGCCGTGTCGCGCGTCCGCGAGGCGTTCGGGGTGGAGCTTCCGCTGCGCGCTGTCTTCGAGACGCCCACGGTGGCCGGCGTGGCGCCGCGGGTGGACGCGCTGATGCGGTCGCGGGTGGACGACGACGAGCTGGCGGCGGCGCTGGCGGAGCTGGAGGCGCTTTCGGAGGACGAGGTGAGGGGCCTGCTGGGCGGGGAGATGGAAACCACTGGCCACACGAAGGATCGATGAGCGACGTCGCCGACCGGCTGGAAGGGCTGTCGCCCGAGCGCCAGGCGCTGCTGCACGAGATTCTGCGGCGCCGGCTGGCCCGCGAGCACGAGCAGGAGGGCGTGCGCCCGCGCGCGGACGACGGGCCCGCGCCGCTCTCCTTCGCGCAGCAGCGCCTGTGGCTCATCGACCAGGTGCAGCCGGGGAGCGCCGCGTACAACATGCCCTTCGCGCTGCGGCTGGGCGGCGCGCTGAACGTGGCCGCGCTGGAGCGCGCGCTGGGGGAGATCGTCCGCCGCCACCAGGCGCTGCGGACGGTGTTCGCCGAGCACGACGGGCGCGCGGTGCAGGTGATCGCGCCGTTCGGCTTCATCCTTCCCGTCGAGGACCTGTCGTCGCTGGATGCGGACGAACGCGAGCGGGCGGTGCGCCAGCGCGTGGCGGACGAGGTGCAGCGGCCGTTCGACCTGGCCAGGGGGCCGCTCTTCCGCGCCGCGCTGCTGCGGCTGGCGGACGACGACCACGTGCTGCTGCTCACGCTGCACCACATCGTCACCGACGCGTGGAGCACGGGCGTGCTCTTTCGCGAGCTGGGCGCGCTGTACTCCGCATTCGCCGAAGGGCGCGAGTCGCCGCTGCCGGAGCTGGCGGTGCAGTACGCCGACTTCGCCGTCTGGCAGCGCGAGCGGCTGCAGGGGGAGACGCTGGAGCGCGAGCTGGGGTGGTGGCGCGAGCGGCTGGCGGACGCGCCCGCGCTGCTGGAGCTGCCGACGGACCGCCCGCGCCCGGCCGTGCAGTCGCACCGCGGCGCGCGCGTCCCCATCGCGATTCCGCCGGCGCTGGCGGAGCGGCTGCGCGCGGTGGGGCAGGGGGATGACGCCACGCTGTACATGGTGCTGCTGGGCGCCTTTCAGCTCCTCCTCGCAAAGTACGCTGGCTCCGGTGATGTCGTCGTCGGGACGCCGGTGGCCGGGCGCACGCGGCGCGAGGTGGAGGAGCTGATCGGCTTCTTCATCAACACCCTGGTGCTGCGGACGGACCTGTCGGGCGATCCCACGTTCCGCGAGGTGCTGCGGCGGGTGCGCGAGACCACGCTGGGCGCCTTCGAGCACCAGCAGGTGCCCTTCGAAAAGCTGGTGGATGAGCTGCAGCCGGGGCGCTCGCTGAGCCACGCGCCGCTCTTTCAGGTGATGTTCTCGCTGCAGAACGCCGAGCCGCGCGCCGCCGGGCTGGCCGGGCTGCGCATCGACCAGGTGAAGGCGGACCTGGAGGCCACCAAGTTCGACCTGACGCTCGCGCTGGTGGAAGGCGCGAAGGGCGTCGAGGGCGCGCTCATCTACAGCACCGACCTGTTCGACGCCGCCACCGTGGAGCGGATGGCGGCGCACCTGTCGCGCGTGCTGGAGCAGGTGGCGGCCGATCCGGAGCTGCGCCTGTCCGCCATCGAGCTGGTGGACGAGGACGAGCGGCGGATGCTGGTGGACGAGTGGAACCGCACGGACCGTCCCTACCCGCGCGAGGTCTGCCTTCACGAGCTCTTCCATCGCCACGCCGTGGAGCGGCCGGATGCGCCCGCGCTGGAGTGGGACGACCTCCATCTCACCTACGGGGAGCTGGACGCGCGCGCCAACCGGCTGGCGCATCACCTGGTGCGCCACGGCGTGGGGCCGGAGAGCCGCGTGGGCGTGCTGCTGGAGCGCGGCGCGGAGCTCATCGTCTCCATCCTCGGGATCCTCAAGGCCGGCGGCTGCTACGTGCCGCTGGACCCGTCGTATCCCGCCGAGCGGCTACGGCTGATGCTGGCGGATGCCGGCGTGCGCGTCCTGGTCACCCGCGGCGAGCTGGCGCTGGAGGATGCGGGTGATTCCGTCTCCGTCGTCGCGCTGGATGCGGCGGCGGATGAGATCGCGGCGGAATCCGCCGACGTGCCGGAGAACCGGGCGACGGCGCAGAACCTGGCGTACATCGTCTACACCTCCGGATCGACGGGGCGGCCCAAGGGCGTGATGGTGAGCCACCGCACCGTCGTGCAGCTGGTGGTGGAGACGGATTACGTGCGCTTCGGCCCCGGCGACCGTATCGGGCAGGCGTCGAACGCGAGCTTCGACGCGCTGGCGTTCGAGACGTGGGGCGCCTTCCTGAACGGCGCCACGCTGGTCGGCATCGGCCGCGACGTGCTGCTGTCGCCGCCGGCCATGCGCCAGTTCCTGCGCGAACGGCACATCACCACGCTGTACCAGACCACGGCGCTGCTGAACCAGCTGTCGCGCGAGCACCCGGACGTCTTTGCCCCGCTGCGCGAGGTGCTGTTCGGCGGGCAGGCCGCCGACGCCGACGCGGTGCGCCGGGTGATCCGGCAGGGCAAGCCGCGGCGTCTGCTGCACATGTACGGGCCCACGGAGACGACCGCGTGGTGCTCGTGCGCGCGGGTGGAGCAGGTGGACGAGGATGCGCTCACGGTTTCCGTCGGCCGGCCGACGGGGCACCCGCGCAT
>DATABT010000995.1:0-1951 GCA_036259455.1 Longimicrobium sp.
CGGTACTGCGCGAGGGAGTGCTGCGCGCCCCGCGTGTCGGGGAGCGTGAAGGCGGGCGCCGGCTGGCCGATCTCCGGGGCCGGGCGCACGCCCGCGGCCACGGTCCCCAGGCCGAGCGCCAGCACGGCCACCATTGCGAACGGGGTCCTTCTCATGTCGTTTTCTCCTTTTCGAGAGTAGCCAGGACGATCATCGGCGTCAGCAGCGCGGGCAGAACGACGGGCTCCGCCGCGGGATCCGCCGGGTAATACACGTAGGGCGGGACGCCGCTGCGGCCGAACGAGGCCAGCGCGCCCGTGATGGCGGGGTCGCGGCGCGTCCAGTCCGCCTTCAGCAGCGCCACGTCCCGCTCCGCGAATGCCCGCCGCACCGAGGGCGTCGCCAGCGCCACACGCTCGTTCACCTGGCAGCTGATGCACCATGCCGCGGTGAAGTCGACGAATACGGGCCGCCCTGCGTTACGGTGCTCCTGGACCGCTGCCGCGCTCCAGGGCTCCCACTCCACCGCGGCGGCCTCGCCCCCGCCGGCGGGGAGCGGCGTCTCGCTGCTCGTGGCGGCGGCACCCGCCGCCAGCGCGACGATCACCGCGCCGATGGCCAGCGCCCGGGTCGCCCACCGCTTGCGGGTCGAGATCGTAATGGCGGGCCAGCGCCCGATCAGCCAGCCGGCGAACGCCAGAAGCAGCAACCCGAACAGGAGCCGCGCGGCGCCGCCCATGCCCGTCTGCAGCCCGAAGACCCAGACCAGCCAGATCGCGACCGCGAACATGGGGAACGCCAGCACCTGCCTGAACGTCTCCATCCATCGGCCGGGCTTCGGCAGCCGCCGTGCCAGCGCCGGCCAGAACGAGAGCGCCACGTAGGGCGCGGCCATGCCGACGCCCAGCGCGCCGAAGATGAGCAGCCCTTCCATCTGCGGCCGGATCAGCGCCGCCCCCACGGCGGCGCCCATGAACGGGGCGGTGCAGGGCGTGGCGACGATGGTCGCCAGCACGCCGGTCAGGAACGCCGATCCCTCGCCTGATCCGCCGAGCCCGCCCAGCCGCGTCAGCGAAACGCCGACCTCGAATACGCCGGCGAGGATCAGTCCGATCACGAACATGAGGGCAGCCAGGGCGCCCACCATCGCGGGGCTCTGGAGCTGGTACCCCCAGCCGACCTGCGCGCCGGACGCCCGCACGGCCATGAGCAGACCGGCCATGGCCAGGAACGTGACGATGACGCCGGCGGCGAACGCGAGCCCGTCCCGTCGCATCCCCGCCCGGTCGCCGCCCCGGCCGGCGAAGCCCAGCGCCTTGAGCGAGAGGATCGGAAATACGCACGGCATGAGGTTCAGGATCACGCCGCCCACCAGCGCGAACAGAACGGCGACGAGGAGACCCACCCCACCCGCGGCGCCCGCTGCCGGCCCCTGCCCGGCCGCCAGCCCGGTCGCCGCCACCGGCTCGGTGGGCTGGGCGGCCCATGCCACCTCCGCGTCCGCCACCGCCGCGCTCACGACCAGGCCCCGGTGCCCAGCCGCGTCGAACCGGCCGCCGACCGGGAGGACGAGGACGCCCTCGATCCGCTCCGGCTCGCCGGGCAGGTACGCCGACTGGGTGAGCCGGAGGCGGTACTTCCCGGCCGCCGTGCGCCCCACGGGCTGGTCGGCGACATGGTCCAGGAGCACCGGGTCGGCGGGGAAGAAGTACGCCTCGCCGAGCGACCCCTTCCACCCCTCCGGCGGTGCCACCTCCAGGACGAAGCCACCGTCCGTGCGGGCAGCGCGCGTGGCCCACTGCGCGTGCTTGACGGGGAGGCGGTCGGCGTAACGGCGGATCAGCGCCGCGTCGCCGGAGGGTGTGGGCGGCGCATCGCGTACGGGCAGCTCCAGGGACCGCTCCGCGACCGCGGGGATGCAGATGTCCGCGCAGACGAGGAATTCGGCCAGGAGCGTGAGCCGCACGGACCG
>DATABT010000996.1:0-1514 GCA_036259455.1 Longimicrobium sp.
CCGCGCCCCCGCCGCCGCGCCGGCGCCAGGGCGGGCTGGTGGACCGCCGCACCCGGCGGCACCGCTGGCTGTGGCGTGGCGCCGTGGCGGGGGCACTGGCGCTGGTGATGGTGGCGGTCGTGGTGGCCGTTTCGGCCCTGCGCCGTGACGCCCGGGTGGATCCGCCCCTGTCCGAGGCGGATGCGATCTACCTGGACTCGCTGATGCTGGTGTCGTCGGAGCGGGTGGAGCGCGGCACGGCGCTGCTGGCGCTGGGCGCGCCGGACCAGGCGCTGCGCGAGTTCGCCGGCGCCGTGACCCTGCTGGAAACCAGCCGCCTGGGGCGCAACCCGTGGGTACGTCCGCGCATCGCAAACCTGGAGGCCGCCATCGCCACGGTGTACCGCGAAAAGCGGATCGCCGTGCCGCCGCGCTACCAGCAGGCGGCGCGGACGGCGCGCGCCTCCACGGCGGGGCTCCCCCGGGGGGCACTGACGCCCGAGCAGTTCGCGGCGGCGGTGGAGGAGGGGCAGCAGGCGTTCGAGGCGCGGTACGGCCGGCGTGTCACCGTGACCGGGCGCGACCACGGCGAGCACATGATGCTGTACGGCCCGGGCGGCGCGCTGGACCTGCGCGTGCGCGACCTTTCGCGCGAGCAGCTGGTGTTCTTCATGGACGAGCTGCGCCGCCGCGGCGTGCGGGTGAAGGACTTTTCGGACGACCGGGTGCTGCAGGCGCAGATCGAGAGCGCCCGCCGCCGCAACCGCCCGGACCTGATGGGCACCGGCCTGCACCTGCACATCGACCGCTTCGCCAACCGCTGGGACCGCTGGACCACGTACAAGTAGAAGGATGATTGCGCGCGGAACTCGATCAGATCCTTACGAATCCGACGCAAGAACAGCGAAAGGTGCAGAGGGACAGGCAAAGCCAGAGGAACAGAGGAACCTCGATTTCCTCTGTTCCTCTGGCTTTTGTCTGCCCTGTGTACCCTTGGCCTTTGACCGGATCTGGGATCAGGAGGTCGCGATGATCCAAGCGATCAGCGGCACCAGTGCGGCGACGAGAAGAATGGGCCAGCGACGGAAGATGATCGGCGGCGGGTTGGATGGACCGTCGGCCAGGTCGACGCCCGCCGCTCCGAACGCCGCTTCCAGCTCAGCGCGCAGCTCGGCAACGGATTGGTGGCGCGCGGCGGGGTCGCGGCGCATGGCCTTGAGCAGCACGGCCGCGATCTCCGGCGCCAGGTCCGGACGGTAATCCGTGGGCGGAACGGGTTCTTCGAACGGCAGGCGGGCGCGGTACTCCTCCTCCGTCTCGTCGTCCGTCATGGGGAACGGGATTCGGCCGGTGAGCATCTCGTACAGCACCACGCCCAGGCTGTAGATGTCGGCCGTCTCGTACGTGGCCGTTGCCGGATCCAGGATCTGCTCCGGCGCCGAGTACGGCAGCGTGCCGATGCGCACGTCCTCCCGCCCCTCCCACGTGCTGCGCGCCCCCCGCCGCGCCGCCACGTCGAAGTCGATCAGCCGCAG
>DATABT010000997.1:0-7188 GCA_036259455.1 Longimicrobium sp.
CCCCCCGTTCTGTCGTGCGCGCATCGGCGGCCCCTCCCAGGCGGTTGAAACCGCGGCTGGAACTTCACGAAGTCCGCCTTCGCGGCGCCTTCGCCGACTCCCGTTGCCGACCCCCCCGGCTGCCGCGTGGCCCGTCGCCGCGCCGTGGCGGTGCCGACGCAAGCAGGTGAAGCCCCGTTCCGCGCCAGCGAGCAGAGACGGGGCTTGTGGCCATTCGAGCCGCGGGTTCAACCGCCCACTCGCCACGAGGGGACGCGAGCGACGACTCCCCCCACAAGGACACGCGCGCTACCACCGCCCGCCCAGGTACTCCGGCTCCACGCACTCCACCCGCACCTCGCCGGCGTCGGGGGTCATCTTCCACGCCCGCGCCGCCGGCCGCGACGACACCACGCGCACGAGCTGCCCGTCGCGGTAGTGCAGCGCCACGCCGTCGTCTACCGCCGTCCCCGCCACGCCCGACCTGCGCACGTACTCCGGGTACGCGAACGGGCGCCGCGGGTCGCTGTTGTAGTGCGGGCAGAAGCTGCCGGGCAGAAAGCCCAGCCCGTTCTCCAGCGGGTTGAGCCCCGGCCCGTACGAGTCCGTCACGCCCCGCTCGAACCAGCAGAGCGCCCCCGCGCTCACTCGGCACGCGATGGTGCCCTGCGCCAGCACGCGCGGCAGCACGTCCGCCAGCCCCTGCGCCCGCCAGACGGCCAGCCCGTTCACCGTGTTTCCGCCGCTGGCGTAGATCACGTCCTGCTCGGACAGGAACTCGAACAGGTCGTCCACCGTGCGGCTGAACAGCCCCAGGTGCGTGGGCTCGCAGCGGTCGTCCGTGAACAGCTCGTAGAAGCGGTCCAGCCACGCCGTCGAATCGCCGGCGGCCGAGGGGATCAGGCACACGCGCGGACGCGCCTTGCCCGTGAGCGAGAGCACGTAGTCGTCCAGCAGCGGGTTGTCGGGCTCCATCGAGAACCCGCCGCCGCCGAACGCGACGATCTGTCCCTGGGTGATCGGGGGCATGTGGATGATCGGGAGGTGTGTGCGCCGCATCCCGCCGCGGCGGCGTGATACACGGATGCCGACAAGATGCGCATTCGCGCGCGCACCCGAAAGGCGTCCCCCGCACCACGCCTCCTCGCATCGGCCGCGGAACGGTATCGCGCTTGCGCCCCTGGTTCGCGCGCCGCCGCCGGACCGGCGGCGAGCGAGAGGCGCGTTCCGCTCTCCACACACTGCCGCACATCCGGAGAAAGACCGTGAAACTACTGAAGATTTCCGCCCTCGCCCTGGTTTCGGCGCTGTCGCTGGCGGCGTGCGGGCGCGACGGCCTGACGGGGCCGGGTGGCCTCAGGAATGGACAGTTCGATGGCGTGATCGCGGGCACTCTGAACGGCCGCGTCGAGGGCCGGGCGGTGTCGGGAAGCACCGTGAGCGGCTTTCACGACATCATCGTCCTCACCGACCACGCCGAGGGGATCGAGATCACCCTGTTCCACGAAGACGACGAGTTCTACGAGGGCTCCTACTCCATCGGCGACGCCGTCTTCGGAAGCCGGCCCATCGTGGCGTACGTGCGGCTGCTGGACACCGGCGAGTGGTTCGATTCGCTGGAGGGCGTCATCTACCTGGACGACGTGTACAGCGGCGGGATCGTCGGCAGGGCCAGCTTCCGCGCCGAGAGCGACGAGGTGGCGGGCGACATCCTGGACGTGGACGTGGAGTTCGCGGCCGCGTACGCGGGCCGCATCAACTTCAACCTGAGCCCGTCCCTTGCCCGCGGCGCCAAGGCAACCACTCGCTGAGAAGCGGACATCGGAAAACCCGTGCAGCAGAGAGGCAGGGGAACGGAGGACACCGTCGTTCTCTGCTCCTCTGCCTCTCTGCTGCTCTGCGTGAGTGCCGTTCAAGCGGGACGACGAAACCAAGAACCCCGCAGCCTCTCGAAAGAAGCCGCGGGGGTTCTCGTCAGCCAGCCGGAAGAGACGCTCAGCGCGTCGTCGCGGCGGCCGCCCCGGTGGGACGGTCCACCAGCTCGATCAGCGCCGTCTCGGCGCCGTCGCCCTGACGAAAGCCCGTCTTGAGGATGCGGGTGTAGCCGCCCGCGCGCTCCGCCGACGCCGGCCCGATCTGATCGAACAGGCGGACGAGCGTGTCGCGATCCTGAATGTGGCGCGCCGCCAGTCGCTTGCTGTGCAGGTCGCCCCGCTTGGCCAGCGTGATCAGCTTCTCCGCGAACGGGCGAAGCTCCTTGGCCTTGGCGGTGGTGGTCTCGATGCGGCCGTGGCGGAACAGGCTGGTCGCCATGTTCCGGAGCAGGGCCTCCTTGTGCTCCGACGTGCGGCCGAGCGCGCGGCCCTTCTTTCCGTGTCTCATGGCTTACAGCTCCCCGGCCGGCGCGTCGCCGCCGTTCTGCTCGTTGTTGTCCTCGTCGCGAACCACCCACCACAGGGTGCCGCCCTCGTCCGCTTCCAGCGAGCTGCCGAAGCGCAGGCCGTGCCCCGCCAGGAAGTCGCTGATCTCCTGCAGCGACTTCTTGCCGAAGTTGTCGATGGCGAGCATCTGCTGCTCCGTGCGCTGCACCAGGTCGCGAACCGTGTGGATGTTCTCCTTCTGCAGCGAGTTGCGGCTGCGGACGGAGAGTTCCGCCAGGTCCTCGATGGGCCGGTTCAGCAGCTCCTGCAGGCGCGGCGGAATCGGCGAGCGCCCCGCCGGCACCGACGCGCTGCCGCCGCCCGTGTCGCCCCAGCTGCGGTCGGCGCGCCACTCGGGCGTGCCGCCGGCCAGGAACGCCAGGTGCTCGATGGCCAGCCGGGCGGAGTACTGCACCGCCGACGGCACGTCGACGGCGCCGTTGGTCTCCACCTCCAGCACCAGCCGGTCAAAGTCCGTCCGCTGGCCCACGCGGGTCTCCTCGACCACGAAGTTGGCGCGCGTGACGGGGTTGTAGATGGCGTCCACCCGCACCAGGTCCGCCGGCATGCCGCGCGGGATGGGGTGCGCCTCGGCGGGCACGTAGCCGCGCCCCTTGTTCACGTACAGCTCGATGCGCAGGTCGCGGTCGTCCTGCAGCTCGAGGATGTGGTGGTCGGGGTTGATCACGTCCACCGACGGGTGCCCCGTGATGTTGCGCGCCGTGACGGGACCCGCCTTGCTGGCGCGCAGCTCCAGCACCGCCTCGTCGGCGTCGTCGTCCATCCGCAGCACCAGGCTCTTCAGGTTGCGGATGATCTCGTGCACGTCCTCCACCACGCCGTTCACCGTCTGGTGCTCGTGCAGCACGCCGTCGGAACGGAACGCCCACACGGCCGAGCCGCGAAGGCTGCTCAGCAGGATGCGGCGGATGGTGTTGCCCAGCGTGTGGCCAAAGCCCCGCTCCAGCGGCCGCAGCACGATCTGGCCCGCGCGCGGCTGCTCCGGCAGGTTCGGCATCTGCAGGCCGGTAATATCGAGTTCCACTATTGTCCCCTCCCGGATGTGGACAGGATGCGGGAAAGACCCGGACGGCGGCGGCGCCGTTCAGCGCCCCGCCACGTCGGGTCCCACTCCTTACGCTTACTTGCTGTAGAGCTCGACGATGAGCTGCTCCTGCACGGCGAGCGGGATGTCCGCGCGCGTGGGGCGGCTCACCATCCGCCCGGTGCGCGAGCCCTCGTCCACCGCCAGCCAGGCCACCGTGCTGGGCTTGGTCTTGGCGGCCAGCGAGGCCTGCACCGGAAGGATGTCCTTGCTCTTGGGCGCGATGCGCACCTCGTCGCCCGGCGCCACCTGCGCGCTGGGGACGTCCACCAGGCGGCCGTTCACGTGCACGTGGCGGTGGCGAATGAGCTGGCGCGCCTCCTTGCGGCTGCTGCCGAAGCCCATGCGGTACACCACGTTGTCCAGGCGGCTCTCCAGGGCGACGAGCAGGTTCTCGCCCGTGACGCCGGTCTGGTGCGCGGCCTTCTCGAACAGGTTGCGGAAGGGCTTCTCGGCCACGCCGTAGATGCGCTTCACCTTCTGCTTCTCACGCAGCTGGTGGGCGTACTCGCTGGCCTTCTTGCGGCGGCCGCCGCCGGTCTGGCCGTGCTGGCCGGGGGCGTACGGGCGGCGCTCCACGGGGCACTTCTCGGTGAAGCACTTGGTGCCCTTCAGAAACAGCTTCTGCCCCTCGCGGCGGCAGAGCTTGCAGACGGGTCCGGTATAACGGGCCATGTTCTTCTTAACCGTTTCGGTTGATGGTCTTCGCGGCTTCGTCCCCCCGACGGTCGCGAGGGTTTACGCCAGAACTGCAAGTGCCCGGTGCCCGGGTTCAGGTGCCCGGTTGACTGGGCACTCGGCACCGGGCACCTGGCACTGTCCGTCTTACACGCGGCGCTTCTTGGGCGGCCGGCAGCCGTTGTGCGGAATGGGCGTCACGTCGCGGATGCTGCGGATGCCCAGCCCGCTGGCGGCCAGCGCCTGGATGGCGCTCTCGCGGCCGCTGCCGGGGCCCTGCACGTACACGTGCACGCGCGTCACGCCCAGCTGCAGCGCCTCGCGGGCGGCCTGCTCGGCGGCCACCGTGGCGGCGAACGGGGTGCTCTT
Source organism: Longimicrobium sp. (assembly GCA_036259455.1). Lineage (GTDB taxonomy): Bacteria > Gemmatimonadota > Gemmatimonadetes > Longimicrobiales > Longimicrobiaceae > Longimicrobium. The sequence continues at coordinate 4,552 of DATABT010000997.1, forward strand.
CTTGGAGCCCTTGAACCCCGCCTTGCCGGCGCTTCCCCACACGACCGAGTTGCCGGCCATGTCGGTGATGCTCACCAGCGTGTTGTTGAAGGTCGCCTTCACGTGGGCGATGCCTTCGCTCTCGACGTGGCGCTTGGTCTTGGGGCGCCCCGCGCTCTTCGGCTTGGCCATCGGTCGGATCTCTTTCCGTTGGTGCGCGGCCTACCGCGCTTCCGGTACGTCTCCCCGGCGGTACTTCCGGCGCGGGGTGGTCATCGGCGGCCGCACGGGGCGGCGCCGATCACGGAAACGCCAAGGATCAAGTGCCCAGTGCCCAGAGATCGAGACCACTGGGCACTTGGCACCTGAACCTGGGCACTTCTTACTTCTTGCCCGGCTTCTTCTTGCCGGCGATGGCGCGGCGCGGGCCCTTCTTGGTGCGCGCGTTGGTGTGCGTGCGCTGGCCGCGCACCGGCAGACCGCGGCGGTGCCGCAGGCCGCGGTACGAGCCGATGTCCATCAGACGCTTGATGTTCCGCGCGATCTCGGAGCGCAGCACGCCCTCCACGCGGATGTTGGCGTCGATGATGCGGCGCAGCTTGTTCACGTCCTCGTCGTTGAGGGCGTTCACGCGCGTGTCGGGGTTGATCCCCGCCTCGTCCAGGATCCTGCGCGACGTGGCGCGGCCGATCCCGAAGATGTAGGTAAGGCCGATCTCCACGCGCTTTTCACGCGGCAGGTCGACACCGGCGATACGAGCCATCCTGCTCTTCTCCTGTTGCCGAGTCTGGCGGTTTAGCCCTGGCGCTGCTTGTGGCGCGGGTTCTTCTTGCAGATGATACGGATCACGCCCCGCCGCCGCACCACCTTGCAGTGCTCGCAGATCGGCTTCACGCTCGCGCGGACCTTCATGTTCGCCTCGCTGTATCCTGAATGAACGGAGCCTGAGAAACTAACCAGAATTACGCATTTCCGCAACCCCTGCCGGAGTGCGGAAGTGGGGAACGGAAAGGGACCGGAGACGGGGACGCGGAATCACTCCCTGCTCCCCGTGACCTGTTCTCTCCGCCGTCAGATCGTCAGGATCCGCGGCCCGTTCGCCGTCACCGCCACGGTGTGCTCGAAGTGCGCGGACACCTTGCGGTCCGCCGTCACCACGGTCCACCGGTCGGGAAGGGTGCGCACGCCCGCCGTCCCCAGGTTGAACATGGGCTCGATGGCCAGCACCATCCCCTCCAGCAGCTTGAGTCCCTTCCCCGCCGTGCCGAAGTTGGGCACCTGCGGCTCCTCGTGCGGCTGCCGGCCCACGCCGTGGCCCACCAGCTCGCGCACCACGCCGTAGCCCCGCTCGTCCGCCACTGCCTGGATGGCGGCGCCCAGGTCGCCCAGGCGCCTGCCCGGCCGCGCCTGCTCGATCCCCCGCTGCAGCGCCACCTGCGTGCGCTCCAGCAGATCCTCCACCTCCCGCTCGATCGGGGGGATGGGGATGGAGATCGCCGCGTCCGCGAAAAAGCCATCCAGCTTCACCCCGCAGTCCACGCTGAGGACGTCGCCTTCCTTCAGGACGCGGCGCGTGGAGGGAATGCCGTGCACCACCTCGTGGTTCACGCTGGTGCAGAGCGTCGCCGGAAAGCCGTACAGCCCCTTGAAGGCCGGCTCGGCGCCCCCGTGGGCGCGGATGAAGTCCTCCGCCCAGCGGTCCAGCTGCGCGGTGGTCACGCCCGGGCGCACCTGCGCGGGGATCTGCCGGTACAGCTCGGCCAGGATGGCCCCCGCGCGGGCGATCGTGTCGATCTCCGCCGCCGACTTCAGGTGGATCACTTCCCCAGCAGCCCCAGGATCTCGCCCTGCACCGCGTCGATCGGCTGGCCGCCGTCCACCGTGTGCACGGGCACGCCCGCCTGCCGGTAATGGTCCACCAGCGGGGCCGTGTTCTGCCGGTACACCTCCAGCCGGTGGCGCACCGTCTCCTCCCTGTCGTCCTCGCGCTGGACCACGCGGTCCGCCACCTCCGCCGGGGGCGGGTTGTGCTCCACGTGGTAGACCACGCCCGTATCCGGGTCCGTCCGCCGCCCGCTCATCCGCCGCACGATGGCGTCGTCGTCCACGTCGATGTAGACCACGGCGTCGATGCGCCGCCCCGTCTCGCCCAGCAGCCCCTCCAGCGACCGCGCCTGGGCCACGTTGCGCGGATACCCGTCGAAGATGGCACCCCGCGCCGCGTCGGACGAAAGCCGCTCGCGCACCAGCCCCAGGACGATGTCGTCCGACACCAGCTGTCCCGCGTCCATCACCTGCTTTGCCTTGCGCCCCAGCTCCGTCCCCTGCCGCACCGCGTCGCGCAGCATGTCGCCCGTGGCGATCTTGGGAACGCCCAGCTTTTCGGCAAGCAGAGCGCCCTGGGTGCCCTTGCCGGCACCCGGGGCGCCAAGGAGAACGAGATCCATTGAGACGATTCGCCGTACTTCGGTCGAGGGATGAACTTCCCGAACAATCGTTGCCTGCACAAAGAAAAACGAAGTGCCCAGTGCCCAGGTTCAAGTGCCCAGTCGATGTATACCGGGCACTTGAACCTGGGCACTGGGCACTTCGTTTTTCTTTGTGCAGGCAACGATTGTTCGGGAAGTTCATCCCTCGACCGAAGTACGGCGAATCGTC
>DATABT010000998.1:0-11472 GCA_036259455.1 Longimicrobium sp.
CCGCCGGCGCCGCCGCGCCCGGGGGAAGGGGCGCCAGGAGCGCGGCGGCGTTCGCCAGGCCGTAGCGCGCCGCCACGTCCGCCAGCGACTGGGTGGGGTTCCCCGGCTCTCCCGTGACGAGCGCGACCTCGTGGTGCACCACGCCCACGGGCAGGCGCGTTCCCGCGCGCAGCGGGCGGTCGCGGTTGCCGCGTGCCACGCCGTCCGCCGTCACGCCCAGCGAAACGGTGACCGGCGTTCCCGGGTCCGACGCGAGCGCGGCCGGGAGCCCGGGGTTCAGGGAGAGGAGCGCGTCGGCGGAGACGCCGAAGAGCGCCGCCACCCCGGCCACCGTGTCCCCCGCCCGGACCACGTGCTCCACCGCCGTGCGCGGAAAGCGGGCGGCGAGGGTGCGCAGCGAGTCGTCCGCGCCGGCGCGGAGCGGGTACTCGGCCAGCAGGTCGGCGGCCGCCTGCACCGCCGTCCGCGCCATCAGCAGAAAGGCGTCGCGGAAGACGAAGGTCGCCATCGACTCCATCGGCTCCGACTCCGCTGCGTCCCGCTCCGCTCGCGGCGGCCGGCCTCCGGCGCCCCCCGCCGCGGGATCGATCTCCAGCTTTCGGAAGCGCTCGGCCAGCGCGCGCGTGTAGGTGGCGCCGACGGGCCGGAAGGCGGCGAAGTCGCGCGCCGGCACCTGGTCCGACGTCCAGCGCAGCACGGGGGGGATGGGGAACGGCGTCCCGCTCACCCGCGCCGGCGCGCCCCCGGCGGGAATGCCGGAGAGGGCGAAGCGGAGGTTCTTCTCCAGGAAGCCGGTCAGGTTGGTCCACGAGAACCCCGTCTCCACCGTCGCCGCATCGGCCATCTCCCGGACGAGCTCCTGGATGGCCGCGCGCGGGGCGTCCCCCGCGATCCCCTTGGCCGCCAGCGACCAGCGGAGGAGCGCCTCGACGATGCGCGGCAGCGCCAGCGAGGCCACGTCGGCGCCGGCGCCGCTCTCCGTGGGCTGGACGTGCGTGTCCTCGATCGTGCGCGCCCCGGCGGGAATCCCGTTCCCCGCCATCACCAGGAAGACGAGGCGGTAGGCCGGGTCCGCCGCGGGTCCGGCATCCGTCGTCCCGTTCCACTGTACCGGCACCCCGGCCACCGTGAACGCGGGGACCAGCGTGAGCGGCACCTCCACCGGGTTTCCGTCGGGAAACACGGGGACCGGCCGCCAGTCCAGCCCCCCGGCGGCGGCCGCGCAGCGGGTCCCGGTGGGCGCGAGCGCGTACGCCGCCGTCTCCGGCAGGCCGGCATCCCGCGAGCTCGAGGACCGGCCGGGCGCGTGGAGGGCGAAGGTGGCGGCGGGCGGCGTCCCCAGCGTCCATGGGGGCGTGGCGTCCGCGCCGACGGTGAACGACTCCTCGATCTGCAGCGAGTAGCTGAAATGGACGTCCCACCAGAGGACGGTGATGGTCGCGCGGGCCACCACGCCAGCGCGCAGGGTGAAGGTCACGGAGCGGTACGCCTCCATCGTCACCGAGACGAAGGCGGACGCCTGCACGAACACGCCCACCTTGACGACGGTGAAGTCCACCTGCCCCGACACCGTGCCCACCAGCCCCGCCGTCCCCTGCACCTTCCAGTAGAGCGCCGGCGCCCGCGAGCGGTCGGCGGGGTTGAACCAGGCCAGCACGCCTTCGAAGATCACCACCACCTGCAGCGTGAGCTGGGCGCGCAGCGGACCCTTGTTGAAGATGCGCCCCACCCCCACCGCCAGCCCGATCCCCAGCTCCAGCACGGGGGAAAAGGTGCCGTTGCGGATGGCGGGGACGCGGCTGGAGGTGGCGCCGCTCAGCTTGCCGAAGTACAGGCCGCCCTGCCCCACCAGGAACCAGTACTGCACCGCGAACGAGCGGCTGAAGTCGCGGTTCCACGGAAAGCCCAGGTCCACCCGGAAGTCGCCGTTGGTGTAGACGTCCACCGCGACGATCCCCAGCGTGAACGAGAGCGGCCCCACGTCCAGCTGGCGGAAGGCGTCCGGAACGCGCAGCTCCACCCGGAACACGCCCACGTCGTCCGTCACCCGGCGGTAGAGCAGCTCGAAGCGCAGCCCGGCCAGGCTTCCCGCCCGCGCCCCCGCCAGCTGCACCACCAGGCCGTAGAGCGCGGGGTCGTTCAGGACGATGCCCAGCGACACCGTCTCCATCACCGTGACGTCGATCCCCAGCAACCACTGCGAGGCCGGGTCGTAGCGCACCCCCGGCGCGTCCAGCGGGCTCTTTTCCGGGTCCACCGGCCGCAGCCCGGCCTTGAGCGCCGCCAGCGCGGAAGCGACGGAGGTGTGCGTCCCCTGCAGCGCCACGTGGCGCCCCATCCCCAGGTACGCCACCTGGAGCACCTTCGTCTTTCCCGGCACGGCGGGGGGCGCCTCGTCCACCGCGTCCCAGGCGAGCGCGCGGTCCGTCCCCAGAAAGCGGCCCTCCACCAGCAGCCTGACGCCGTCGTCGCCCCCGGCCGTCCGCTGGTAGCGCACGCCCACGGAGCGCAGCGTGGCGAAGGAAAGGTCCAGGTCCGTGCGGAACACCACCTCCACCGCGCGTTCCCCGGGGTCCACCGTCAGGGTGAAGCGGGAGAGGTCGATGGAGTGCAGCGCGTTCCAGGGCGCCTCCAGCCGGAACGCCGCACCGGGGCGCGCCAGGCGGACGAGCGCCTCCACCAGGCCGCCCAGCGTGACGCCGCCCAGCTGGAAGGTGACCACCTGCCGCCGCGCCGTCCCCTCCCCGCGCCAGGCCGTGGTCCCCTGCACCCACACCTCGTCCCAGCGAATGCGGAACAGGTAGGTCGGCTCGCGCTCCGTGAGGGTGATCCCCGCGCCCACCTCGAAGCGCCCCACGCCGAAGGCCCCGAAGAGGGTGCCCACGAGCACCATCTCGCTCTCCCCCGCGCGCGGCGCGGTGCGGCGGCGGCGCTCCAGCTCCGCCTCCGCGCGCAGGGAGAGGGGAATTCCGCCCAGCAGCGTGGGCGTCCACCGCCCCGTGATGCGCCCCGCGAACGCGAAGGTCCCGTCCGTGGAAACGCGGACGCGCATGCGGTCCACCGTGAGCGACGGAAGGCCGTCCGGGAGCGGCTTCTGCAGAAAGCGGGTGGTGAGCGCCACCAGCTCCACCGTGCTGTCGGGGAAGAGGGCGCCCTCGAAGGTCCATCCGCCGTCCCGTGCGTAGTCCGCGGAAACCAGGAAGGCGGGGGGAACCAGGCGCCCCCGCGCGTCGCGGGTCAGCCCCTCCGGCGGCACCTCGTCCGCCAGCAGGAGCGCCGCGGAGATCCCGCCCGCCACCTGGCTGCCGGTGGACGATACGTACGCGTCGATCCAGGCCAGGCGGAACACCGCGTCCCCGATCCGCAGCGCCCAGGGGGTAAGGAGGTGTGCCTGCGCCCGGAACTCCTGGGTGACGGGGTTGGCCAGAAAGCCGAAGCTGGTGACGCGGAGCCCCGTGTCGTCGCGGGAGGGGGCGCCCAGGAACCAGGAGAACATCCGCCCCAGGGGGATGGGCGTTTCCGGGTCCAGCTCCCCCGCAATCTCGAAGTCGGGAAACGCGACGGAGACGTCGCCCCGCACGCCGTTCTCCGGGGGCGTGCCCAGTTCCACCGTGCCGAACGCCACCGCGTTCCACTCCGGCGCCCCGCCGGAAAAGGCGAGCGTCCACCGCACCGCCACGTCGCGCACGGCCACGTACGGCACCGGCGGCGCCCACCGCGCCCGCGACCGCACCGTGGCCGTGACCGCCGCCAGCGACGGGATCGCGCCGGACGCGGCCGGCCGGAGCACCACCGCCACCTCCGAGAGGTAGAACCGGGTCGCCGCGTCGATCCCCGGCGGGAGCGCCAGCTCCGCGCCCGCGCCAAAGAGCCCCGCCAGCGCGCGAAGCCCCCCGCGAAGCTGCTCCGTGTAGTCGTCGATCTCCGCCCGCAGCGCCCAGACGAAGTCGCCCTGAAAGAGCGGCGCGGCGAGCGTCACCCGCAGCGGGTCCGTCGCGCCGACGGCCACGGACGCCACCAGGTCCACCCTGGAGACCAGCCGGCGCTCCGCGACGGAGCCCGGCGTCCACCCCACACCCAGGCGCAGCCCGAACCCCTCCAGCGCCGCCGTGCCCACGCGCACCGTCCACCCCGGCACCGTGGCGCGCAGGTCCAGCAGCGGCGGCCCCTCGCGCCGCACCTGCACCGTGCCGTCCAGGGGGAACGGCCCGGCGCCCAGCCATCCCGCGTAATCGGCCAGCGGACCCTCCATCGCCACCGTCCCCGCCAGGCGCAGCGTCCCCTCCGCCGCGCCGCCGTTGCGGGCGGTAAAGACGGGGTCCCGTACCGCCACGCCGGAGAGCATGGACGGCGCCGCCGCCAGCACCCCCTCCAGGTAGCGCTCGCCGTACGGAAGGTCCGTGAACGCCGTTCCCAGCGTCCACGTGCCGGTGCCGCGCAGCCGCAGCGTCAGCGTAAAGCGGTAGAACCCCTCGCCCGCCGCGCCCTCCCGCCCCTCCAGCACCGCGTCCCACTCGCTCCCCCGGAACGCGGCCTTTCCCGTGACCACCACGGCGGCGGGACGGGTGACGGCGGCCCAGGTGATGGTGAAGGTTTCCGCCCCCAGCGCGGCGACGATTCCCCCCAGCCCCGGCGCCAGGGCGGCGGTCAGGGGGAGGGAGCCGCTCGAGGCGGCGTGCTCCAGGTCGCGCTGCAGCGTCTCCAGCGACATCGGGCTATTCGGTGCTGTACAGTTGCGGGAGCAGCGTCCGGGTGAGCCGGAGCTGCCACTGGACGCCCTGGTACATGGCCGTCAGGGAGGTGAACACGTTGTCCGCGGTGTCTTCGTGCACCCAGGTGTCCACGTCGTTCGTGTCCGGCCCCCACGAGACGAAGCGGTGGTTCTGCCCCACGGACGGCTTGTAGATGCCGGTGCCCACGTGGGGACGGTACTGCTGGATCAACGTCTCGCGCGGGTGACGAAAGCGGCCGTGCACGTCGGCGCCCACCACGATCATGTCGGCGCCGAGCAGGGCGGCGAAGTCTCGCGTGGGCTTCCACGGATCGCTGCGGCTGTAGCTCCTGGCGGTCCTTTCGCTTCCGTGGTGGGGAAGGCGCAGCGCCGTGGTGCCGGCCACCTCGCCCGTGGTCCCCTCGGCGTTGAGGTGCGCGACGATCTCGCGCATGGTCATGTACGTGGCGTCGCCGGGAAGGAGCACCTTGTGCCCGTACGCCTTGAACAGCAGCACGACGCTCTTCTCGTTGGTGCGGCGAAAACTATCGTACGGAAAGTTCGCCTGGACGATGTGGATGGTCAGGTCGCCGTGGGAGCGCCAGGTGTTCAGGACGCCGTTGCGAAAGCTGCTGCAGTCGCTGGGGAGGGAGCGCACGTTCGGCACGCCGAAGGTGCCGTTGTCGGTGCGGGCACGCACCAGCTGGATGGCGTTGTACAGCGGGGTGCTGGTGTCCCACGGGTTCTCGTGTCCCCAGTACTCCGCCTCCTCGCCGCCGTACACCACCTCCCCGAACCGCACCGTGGGCACCCGCTGGATCAGCATGGGCAGGAGGTTGTAATGGTCCTGGTCGCCGTGGGTGAGCACCAGCAGGTCGATGATGCGCGAGCCGCGCTTGCGGTAGACCGCCTCCAGCCGGCTGGCGAGGTACTGGCCGGCGTCGCGCCCCGTCACCCACCGGTTCTTCACCGAGCCGTAGTCCACCAGCGCGGTCCACACGGGCTGCTGGTAGTTGGGAGGGTCGAACACCTGCACGAAGGTGCCGTCGCCCTGCCCCACGTCCAGAAAGTCGAAGGTCACCAGTGCCATCTCATCCTCCTCCCGGTGTCAGCGCGTCGCCGCCCTGCGCGTACGCGGCGTACCAGCCCAGCTTTCCCCGCGCCCCCTCCGCGGGGGCAAAGAGCACCACGTCCGCGTTCCCCGGCGGAAACGAGAGCCCCAGCAGCCGCAGCGCGAAGCCGCGCAGCCGCAGCAGGTAGTCGCGCCGGTCCGCCTTCTCCGACACGGAAAAGCGGATGGCGCGGAACCCCAGCGTGAGCACACCCTGCAGCGGCAGCGTGCTCCCCGCGCCGCCGGAGCCGGGAAAGCGCAGGCCGAACCACACCCTGGGCGGGCCCGCGTCCTCGTCCGGCATCCCCTCCGGCCGCACGGGGGCGCGGTCCGCGCTCCACGCCGCCAGGAAGGTGACGTGCACCCCGGCGCTCGCGCCGAGTGCGCCCAGCCGCCCCAGGTCCAGGTCGAACGCCAGCCCGTACCAGGGAAAGCCGGGGAGCGTCTGGTCCACCGGCGCGCCCACGGCCACGTAGCCCAGGTCCGCCGGCGTGGCGCCCCGCGGGTCCTGGCCGACGGGCGCGGTGTTGGGGGAGGAGACGAGCCCCGCGACCGTCATCGGAAAGCGGGCGAAGAGCGAGCGGGGGCGCGCCCCGTCCGCCGGCGCCTGCAGCGTCACGCGCGAGGGATCGAAGGTGAAGCGCCGCTGCGTGGGGGTGCGGGGGGAGAACGACATCCCGATCCGCAGCCCCTCGAAGCGCAGCCACCCGTCCGTCTCCGGCTCCGTCGGGCCCAAGGAGAAGGGGCCGAAGGAGAAGGCGTCGAAGGGGGAGAGGTCCGCGAAGCGCAGCCGCCCGCCCAGGGTGAAGACGAAGCGCGAGAGCGACGCGTCCTCCCCCGGCTCGGCGGACAGCACGGTGGACAGGGTGGCGGAGGTGACCTCCACGGACCGCAGGGCGGAGCGGGCCAGCCGGAAGGTGGCCGTCCCCTCCTGCCGGAAGGTGTACGTTCCCGCGTTCCCCTGCCGCTGGTAGACGCCGGTGAGGATGACGTTGTTGCCGCTGGGGCCGCCGTTCAGCGTGGCCGTCGCGCCGAAGAGCGAGGCGACGAGCAGCGCCGTCCGCAGCGTGAAGAGCGCCACGGCCGAGTTGCGGATCTCCACCGTCAGCGCCAGGACCTTGAAGTCGAAGTCCAGCCCCTCGCGCACCACCGGGGGGTCGGGATCGCGGTAGTCCACCACCGCGAAGAGGCCCGTGGACCGCAGCTCCACCCTGCCCTGCACGATGGACGCGGGGGTCAGGTCCCACCCCACGTGGTGCGCGGAAAAGCGCGCCGGGTCCACCCCTGCCACGATCCCCTGCAGCGGCCCCGCCAGCGTGGCGGGGGGCACGGAGACGTCGAAGAAGAGCACCCCCGTCCACGCGGGATCCGTGGCGCGGCGCACGAAGCCGGCGTACGGCGACGCCCCCCCCGCCGCCCCGGCCACGGCCTCCTTCGCGGCGGCGATGGCGGCGCGCAGGCGGTCGCGGGTGGCGTCCAGGCTGCCGTTCGTCCTTCCCCCGTCCGGCCAGCTCCAGGCGGCGGTGTCGTCCACCAGCGCGTCCAGCCGGCCGGGGCGCAGCTTCATCACCAGGATCGTCCCCCCGCGCGCCTGGCCCGGGGGCGCGGGCCAGGCGCCGGGGGCGGTGCGAAACACCCATCCCCCCGCCGCCAGCTCGAACAGCTCCCCCTGGCGGCGCCACGGCTCCAGGAAGGGGGCGAGCGCCTCCGCCTGCCCCAGCAGCGCCGCCTCGTAGTCGGCGCGGGTGCGCCAGACCGGAAAGCCTTGCTGGCGCACCCAGGCGCGCACCGTCTCCAGCGCGGCGTCCGGCCCGCGCTCGGCCGCGGGGAGCGCGGCCAGGGCGGCCAGCGACGCCTGCGTCAGCCGGTAACGCACGGAGGCGCTGGCCTGCAGCGCGGCGGGATCGGCGATCACCAGGAACGGCTGCGGCCCCTGCAGCGCCGACCGCAGCGGGCCGGAAACCTCCGTCAGCTGCAGCAGCGCGGGATCTTCGGGATCCCCCGGCGCCGCGGGGAGCTCGGGCGTGGTGCGGGCCAGGCTCAGCCGCCGCCATCCGCCGGAAGGATCCATCTCGATGGCGATTCCCTGCGGCGTCAGCCCCTGCGTGTAACCGGAGTTCGCCGCCGCGCTCCGCTCCGCGGGATCCGTCATGTCCGCCAGCGCACGGACGCGATGTACGGGCGCGGGCGCCGGCGCCTCGTGGGCCACCAGCGCGGCGATGCGCGCGCGGCGGACGGGGGCGAGCACGTCCGCCTCCAGCGCGCGGGCCAGGGGCAGGGCGGCGGGGTCGATGCCGCGGAAGGGCGCCAGGGGAAAGCGCCGGGCGCCGTCCGCGGGATCGAACCCGGCCGGAAGCGCGGCGGCGGGCATTTCGAGAAAGTCGAGGGGCGCGTCCCCCTCGGCGGCGCGAAAGAGGGGGGCGCGGTCCGGCTGGGCGTAGTAGGTCACGGTCGCGTCCGGCGCCGCGGGGGTCAGGTACGCCCACGCCGTGGTCCCCCAGTCGCGCAGCGCCCCGCCCTCCGCCGCCCCGCCCTCCACCGCGCCGGCCGCGAACGCCGCGCCGGGGGCGAAGTGGACGTGGTACTCGGCGCCCGCGGCGAGCCCCGCGTACTCCGTCCCCGTGGCGCCACAGAGCACGCGGTGAATGGGATGCCCGCCGCCGTCGCCGACGGCCAGCGTGAACGCGCCCTGCGGCATGAGGGCGAAGCGGTCCGGGTCCATCGGCGCGGACGGCCCGGCCCGCCACGGGCGCCGCGCGAACGCCAGCCCCGCGTCCGGCTCGCCCCCCGTTCCCGCCAGGGGGACCAGCCGCACGCCCCGTCCCCGCGCCGTCGTCAATCCGCTGGGAAAGCCCTCGGCCGGCGCGGCCAGCGTGAGCGCCGTGCGCGCTCCGTCCAGCGGGCGGAAGGGATCGAACGAGCCGCGCGCCGCCCACGCGCCTTCGGGAAGGAGGACGGGAAAGCGGACGGGGAGGGGATCGCCCGCCTCCGGCTCGTCCGGATCGGGGACGTAGAAGGTGCAGCCGGCGCCCAGACGGTCCACGTCGGCGCGCCCGCCGGGAAAGTCGAAGTCCGCCACCAGGCACCCCATCCGCGGTCCCGCGAAGGGGATGGAGAGCGGCGTGTTGCGCGCGATCCACTGCGCGGCGGGGGAGGAGAAGGAGACGTTCGACGCTTCACCGGGCGGCGTCACCGTCACCTGCCACCCGTTCGCGGCGGAGGGGCCTTCGATCGTGGCGCTGCCGCCGATGCGCAGCGTGTACCCGCCGAACTCGAAGGCATCTCCCTCCGTCATCCACCACGCCCCGTCGCCGCGCGGCACCCCGCTCAAGCGCGGGCCGCCGGGCCCCGACGCGGGGTCCTCCATCCAGAGCAGGCGCGTGCCGGCGTACGCGGGGGACCGCAGCAGCGCCCGCACCCGGGCCACCGCCGCTTCGGCATCCTCCGGCGCCCGCGCGGCGAAGACGAAGACCCCGCCGTCCACCCTCCACGCGCGTGACGCGGGGAGCACGTCGTCCGCCGAGATCCCGGCGGGCTTCAGCAGGGCGATGCGCGCGCCGGGGGCGGACGGCGCGCGCGCGTCCAGCGTCCACCAGTCGGTCGTCCACTCGCGGCGAAAGATCGGCTCGTCCATGGTCGTCACGCCTCCACCCGGTCACCGGGAAGGAGCGGCAGGTCCAGCCACGTGGTCCCGTCCGCGTACGCCGCCGCGGCGCCCCACCCCAGCCGCACGGGCACGGCGCGCGGCCCCGCCCCCGCGGCGTCCGCCGGAGCGGCGGCGCGGGTCATCCGCACGCCGCGCCACAGCGAGGGCGCGGCCGGCGCGGCGCCGAACCGGGCGAGGAGCCCGCCCAGCGTCGTTCCCACGGCCACGTCCACCGGGGCGCCGTTCAGCGTGACGGTGATCCGCGGCTCCGGAAGGGCGCGCCCGCGCAACGCGGTGAGCGCGTACCCCGGACCCAGCGGCTCCACGGCCCCGGGGCTCGCGCGGAACGCCTGCGTCACCGCGGAGAGCGTCGTCCAGTCCGCCGCGGCCAGGAACACGGGCGAATCCGCCAGGAATCCCTTGCCGGCATCGTTCGCGGTGGGAAAGGTGGATGGATACAGGACGCGGCAGAACGGCTGCTGGAACTCCGGAGATCCCAGGTCAACCACCCCGCCGCCCCCCGGATACGGAAGCATGGCGCTCCCCTTCGGGGTGGGGACGCGAAAGCCCTGCAGCCGCGCCAGGAACGCGTCGAAGCCGATGCGCGGCGCCCCCGTCCCGTCGCGCCACACGCCGACGTCCGCCTCCACCGAGGCGCCCCCCGCGAACCCGTTCTGCACGGAGTCGCGCGCGGGGACCGTCTGCCACGCCTGAAAGTCCACACGCAGCCGCATCCCCGCGCGCAGGTCCGCCCAGCGCCCGTCCGCGGAAAGGCCGCACGCGTAGCGCAGCGTCTCCGCGAAGGTCTGCGGCATCCGCCGCGCGATCGCCCCCTGCACCGCCTGCACGGCGCCGGGCCGAAGGACGCCGATGGTGGCGGGGTCCTGCTCCTTCGCCCTTCCCTCCAGCATGGACAGAAAGGTCGCGTAGTCCGTCCACACGCCGGCGCGCACCGCGGAGGAATCGAACCGCCACGCCGCGCCGTCCGCCGCGAAGGTGAGCAGGAGGGGAAGCGCGCTCCCCGCGGGCGCCGCCTGCAGCGCGAAGGCACCGGACGAGGGGAGGGTGGATGGACGGGTGGCGTACAGTTCGGGGAGGTAGACGGACACCGCGCGCGCCGCCGCGGGAAGGAGGTCGTCCGCGGGAAGGAGCGCCGCCGGCTTCGCCGCGTCCGCCGAGAGCGCCCACCCCGGCGCGACGACGGGGGATGGACCCGAAGCCGGGCCCGCGGCCGTCCCGGCCACCGTCCGCACCCGCACGCCGAAGCGCCCCGCGGCGCCCGCCCCGTCCAGCGGGAACGCCGCCTCCCCCCGCGCGGTCTCCACCGCCACGTCGCGCGACGGATCGCCCTCCGTCCGCAGCACCGCGCGGTACGCCGTGGCGCCGGCCACGGGGCTCCAGCGGGCGCGGACGGTGGCGCCGTCGTAATCCACCGAGACCGCCGGCGCCTGGGACGGCAGGGGGACGGCGGCGCTCCACGGGCCGCCCGCGCCGGCGCCCGTCGCCCGCACCCGCACCGCGTACGCGCGCCCGGCGACGAGCGTCGCGTCGAAGGTCGTCTCCGCCGTGTCGCGCCCGGCCGGCGTGGCGGACCGCACCGCGGCGCCGCCCTCCAGCAGCTCGACGCGGTACCCGGTGCACCCGGGGTCCGCCACGGTCGTCCACCGCGCCGTCACCTGCGTTCCGTCCTCCGCCGACGTCACGCCCAGGATCGCGGGGGTGGAGAGGAGGACGGCGAGCGTGCCGCCGCTGGGCCCCGTCCCCCGGCCGATGCACGCGCGCACGCCGGCGGCGTAGCCGCGCCCCGGCACCCCCGCGAAGGGGATCGCCGCCTCCGTCCCCGCGGCCGTGGCCGACGCCGCCGCGACCGCGCCGTCCCAGACCGTCGCCACGTAGTGCGTCACTCCCGCGTCCGGCGAGGCGTTCCACCCCACCCGCAGCACCTGCCCGTCGTACACGGCGGAAGTCGGCGCGACGGCCGTCGCGGGGAGGAGGAGGGGCGCC